>CBDUOF010000188.1:0-10006 GCA_965368765.1 uncultured Anaerolineae bacterium
GACCTGTTTGATATATTTCCTGATGGTTCGTTTGTCCACCACAATCGCTAGCTAGTTTCCATTGCGAAATGAAAAAGAGGGCAAAATTGCCCCACTGATGAAGCGGAACTTTAACAAAACAATCATTACCCGGCCTTTGCCTTCCCGACCATGGTCAGGTTATTGGCGATGACGCCCCAGCCAACCCAACGCTGGAAGCCATTTTCACCCTTGTCACGGCAGCGGTCCAAGCCATGCTTGCGGGAGATAACGCTAATACGACCTTCGACCCCGGCATGAAAGCGGCGGCCGCGCCAGAACCAGCGTTGCCGTTCATACTGCCGTCTGGCTGTGGATTTGCGACCCGGTTGCGGCAGAACAATGCGTTGGACACCCAGGTCATGGGCTGCCTGCTCATTGTCAGCCGAGTGCACCCCGCGGTCGGCACTGGCTTGCCAGGGTGGGTGACCAAATTGGTTCATGTGACGGGCCAAGGTGGGCTGCCATTGCTGGTCATCGGCTGGATTGCCTTCCAAGATGTCATAATGGGCGATAAAGCCCCCCTCCACCTCACCCAGCCAGACTTTGTGGCCGAACTCGGTGGGCTTGTTGGTTTTACCGCGGCGGATGATAGCGGTATGTGGTTCAAACAAACTGACCACCTTCTCGGCCACTGGCACCGATTGGTTCTCCAGGACACGCCGTCGCGCCTGGTCAATCACTTGTTGCACCCGAGGCAAGAAGGTTTGGAAGGTGTCGATCAGCCGCTGCCCGGTCCGTTGGGCCTGTTCTTGCATCGCCCGCAACACCTGTTGCGCCTGCTGGAGAGTGGCTTGGGCCACCTGAATCAGGTGCCGATAGTGGTCCTGAATGGCCGCTTTGCCCTGGCGACTGCCCTTGGCTATCTGGCGAGCGGCTTGCTTGGCGCTGCGCATTCGGTTGCGGAATAGTCGCAACGGCAGGTCCAGCTTATCACCCACCAGCTGCCGGGCTCGGCTCAAGGTGCGCCCCAGCACCCGCACCCCGTCGGCCAACAAGCTGCTGTCAGTGGGATGATGGATGTTGCTTTCCACGACCATCCCATCCATGCGTAGCTTGCGCCCGCGGCTCAGTTTGCCGGCCACGGCCAGCTCCATAATCCGCTGGTTGAACGCCTGCAAGGTCTCTGGTTGGATCAGGCGCGCCCATTTGCACAGCGTGGTGTGGTCGGGTACGGCTTGGAAGTAGACCCGACAGAACTGGCGCAAGACCAACGAGTCACTGACGGTCTGTTCGGTGCCTTCATAGCTCCAGTTAAACAGGTGACGCACCGCTAGCATGCGCAAGATGACCTCGACGGGCGTGGAGTGCCGTCCGGCTGTTTTTGTTTTCGGTCGTCTCTGGGCTAAATCGGTTTTTATCATGGCAAATAGTTCGTCATCGTCCAAAACTTGGTCGATGGCGGCCAGTTCCGGGCTTAGCTGCAACGTCAAGCCGGGGACTTTGGCAAGAATATTGTCCGCTTCATATTTATCAATTAACATCGGGGTGGACCTCTGTTTGGTTTTTTTTGTCTCTCAACAAATACAAACCTATTCAGAGGTCTTTCGTTTCACCCCATTTCGCAATGAGTACTAATTAAACTGTTCCTTGCCAATCAGCGACTCGATTTTAGAAATCAATTGCGAGAAGTTGATGGGCTTGGTTTCAAAGTCATTACAACCAATTGCCAGACTTTTATTGCGATCTTCAACCAATGCGTGCGCGGTTAAGGCAATAATAGGTACATTCTGAATCGACTGAATAGCCCTGATGCGTTGCGTCGCCTCCCATCCATCCATAAGCGGCAAGCTAATGTCCATAAGAATGAGATCAGGCTGGCTTTTTTGGGCTGCTTCAATGCCTTCAATTCCGTTGTTAGCAACAATTACTTCAAACTTTCGCAAAAGCAGTCGCTCTACCAGAATTTCCTGAATCATTGGATTATCTTCAACAACTAATATTTTGTTTGTCATAAAAATTAAAAATCTTCTTCGTGACGCCTTTTCACCCAAGGCTCCATCAAGGAAGCTTACGCCTCTGTCTCCTGTAACGGCAACGCCGTGGCAGGATAAATGGGTTTATAGTCGGATTGAGTTTCCTGGACAGAAACTGGCAAGGTAATGGTGAAGCAGGAGCCACTGTTTGGCGAACTCTGCACGCTAATATCTCCTTGCATGAGCTTACACAAATGATAACTAATTGCCAACCCAAGCCCCGTACCGCCATACCGGCGACTGGTCGAGTAATCTGCCTGGAAAAACGGCCGAAACAGCTGTTCAACATGTTCTTGCGCGATGCCAATGCCACTGTCCACAATCGTAAACCTCAATAGCGAGGCATCTTCTGGGTGGCGCTCGACCGCCAGAGAAATATTGCCATTATTGGTAAATTTTGCGGCGTTGTGCAAAATGTTTAACAAGATTTGGCGAACTTTTGCCTGATCGGCATACATCAAATCAACATTTTCGCCAATCGTGATTTTTAGATTATTTTTATTTTTCTCAATGGTTTGCTGAACCACAATTTGAACACTTTCAATGACGGATGTAATAGGAAAGGAATGCAAATCTAGCTTCATCTGGCCCGCCTCTACTTTAGACAAATCGAGCAGGTCATTAATTATCTGCAGCAAATGGTCTGCCGAAATATTTATTTTTTCCAGACGCGTTGGCAATGTTTTGTCGCCCAGGGAGAGCGCCTGTTCTTGAAGCAACTCGCTGTAGCCAATAATGGCGGTAAGTGGCGTTCGCAGTTCATGACTCATGTTGGCCAAAAACGTGCTTTTCGCTCTGCTGGCGGCTTCGGCCGTTTCTTTGGCGGCCCGCAATTCGTTTTCTACAGTTCGTTGTTGGGTGTTGTCATGCAAAATAATCAAACGGCCGTTTAACTGTTTTTGCTGCGTGTAAAGGGGTGAAATATTCATAATAAAGGTGCGTAGATGCCCATTATTATTAAACTGAATTTCCTCATTGGCCCGCTCAACTTTACGGTACTTTGTGACCAAATGTGACCACTCCTCAAACACCTCATCGATGGGGTAGCCAATAATTTGATCAGATGTCTTATTCAACAACAATCTGGCAGCCGGGTTGAGATCGACAACGCGATCATGTTTATCGATTACAAACATACCATCATCCATTTGCTCGACGACCCAGTTGCGCGCAACCGGAGAAATATCCATGAGCCTGAAGCCAAAAATGCCCCAGGCAAACATGAGTCCCGTGACCATGAACCCAATTGGGGTGGGATCAACTACAAAGGTGTCGGCCAGCGGCGATATGTAAAGAATATTTACGATCCACGGAATAAATGCACCAATCACCGAAACGCCAATTTGAGCCCGATACAACTTGTCTGAATGGAGATATGCCTTGATTAAACGATACGTGCCGTATGCTAGCAAACCATATGAATAGGCAACATGAATCCAAAAAAGGGGACCGCGTTCAATGGCCAGTTTGACAAATGGCCCGGAGCTATCCAGGATTACCTCTTGGCGAAACAGTAGGTGCAGGCCGTCTGTCAAAATGGCCAGCAAAATAAAAATCGGCTCTATGAGCAAAAGTAAGGTGAGTTGCCAAGTGATTTTTTTGCTGGAATCTGTATATTCCAGGGCAAACAGTGCCCACGTAACGGGCGCAACAACAATTCCCAGGTATTCTAGGTTTGCCCAAAGCAGATTGCCAGCCAAAGTTGTGCTGCCAATTTCCAGCATATAGAAGAACAACCATTCGGTGATGCAAAGCATCATAAAAAACAACGGTGTGGCGCCAGGTTCGTCCCGCCTTTGCCAAGCCAGAAAGGCAATGACCAAAGCAATGAGCCACGCGACCAGCACGGGAATAATATAAGGGGTATATTGCCAAGTCATGACTGTTGCCCCTGTATAACGGCCGTATTCCCGATGGGCATCCTCACAAAAAATGTTGTGCCTTTCCCTAACTCACTCTCAACGGCTATAGTGCCCCCCAGCATCTGACAAAAACGACTGCTAATTGCCAACCCTAGGCCACTGCCCCCATGCAAACGCGAAAACGAAGAATCAACCTGGATGAATGGCTGAAAAATCTTATCCTGCATTTCGACAGGAATTCCTTCACCCGTATCCCGAACGGTAAACAGGATACAGTCCGACAAATCATCTTGCTCAACTGTAAAGTAAATGGTGCCCTCAATGGTGAATTTAGCGGCATTTCCCAGCAAATTGATAAGAATTTGGGTCATCCTTATTTTGTCTGTAACCATTACATTTAGATTGTCCGCCAACAATATCTCCAGCGTACTGCGATTCTTATCGACTGCTGGTTGAATATTGTTCAAAACCTCATCAATCATGCTGGAAACAGAAAATGTACTTTTCGTAATCGTAATTTGATCCGCTTCTATTTTGGAAAAATCCAGAATATTTCCTATTAATGAATTGAGATGACGGGCTGCAGTGCCAATCTGGCCCAAATGGGGAACAATATTATCATAGCCCCACACCACGCTTTTTTCCTGAATTAGTTCGCTATAGCCAATGATTGCCGCCAGAGGCGTGCGTAATTCGTGACTCATGGTTGCCAAAAAGGTGCTTTTGGCACGATTGGCCGCTTCGGCCGCTTCCTTGGCTGCTGTTAAGGATGCCTCAATCTGTTTCAGGCGCGTAATTTCGTGCAACATGATTAATCGTCCAGCCTTCTGACCTTTACGATTGTGCAATGAAGAAAGCGAAACCTGATAATAGCGCAATCCGCCATTGGCAAACGGCAGACTGACCTCGACTTGCGTAAACTCCCTCCCCTGGAACTGCTCAAATAAATTTGGCCAACGATCGAGCAGGTGGATGATTTCTTTTCCTAAAATATCCTCTTTAACGTCTAGCATGTTTAATGCGGCCTGATTTGCCTCCAGGATGCGGTTCTGTTCATCCAGTACCATCATGCCGTCGCGCATCTCATCAGTAACGCGCTTATGGATAATGGGCGTCAATTCAACAAGGCCAACTTTGAAGATGCCCCAGGCTAGCATGATGCCAGTCACCAGAAATGCGATCGGCGTGTAATCGATATGGCTGCCGCGAACGACAACAAATAAGATATTGGCAAACCAGGGCACAATGGCTCCGCCAAGCATGATGCTAATCTGTCGTTGATGGAGACGCGCGCTTTGCCGGTACGCCCTGGCCAAAATAACTACACCACTGATTAATAAAATATAGGAATATAGCGTGTGAATCCAAAAAGCCGGTCCTGGCACACGTTCCCAAAATGGGGTAGGGCCGGCCGTATTAAGCGACAGGCTGAGCCGGAAAAGATGGTGCCAGGGGTCTGTCCACACGACCAGCAGGGTAACGATTGGCATGAGGAGCAAAAAGAGCCAAGTTTTGGGCGTAAGGGCCGCTTCTCGATGGGTGTACCTCAAACTGAATATCAGCCATGCAGTAGGTACGATGACAATGCCGATGTATTGGACATTCACCCAGAATAACCGCGTGCTATAGTCCAGGAACAACGCCTCAATTGTGCTGCCGAGGAGCCAGATTATGATGCCCATGAGCAATGGAAGGAGCGGGCGGGCGCCGCGAAATGACCGTTGCTGCCAGGTATAGCCAAAGACATAAATGGCAATCAGCGACGCAATCAGAAGGGGTAAAATCTCTGGGGTAAAGTTCCAAGTCATTTAACGGTCAATCCCTCTTTTTTGACAGGGCAAGATCACTGTAAACGTGGAGCCAACACTCGGCTCGCTTTCCACATAAATTTCGCCGCCAAGCATTTTGCAATAATGCTGACTAATAGACAGCCCCAATCCCGTGCCACCGAATCGACGGGACAGCGAGGAATCTGCTTGTGAAAATGGCTGAAATAAACGATCTATCTCCTCAAGCGACAGGCCGATACCCGTATCGCAGACGATAAATTGAGCACTATTTTCGGTTTTTGTGATCGTGAAATCTATCCTGCCGGAATTCGTGAATTTTGCAGCGTTGCTCAACAAGTTTAACAATATTTGGTTGAGCAACGCTGCATCAGTATACATAACCTCAAAATCGGGCTGGCAGTTCGTGATCAAGGTATTGTTGTTGGGGAGCATTAAAGGTTGGGCAACGTTTTGAACACTTTTTAACAGATCTTGCACCGATACTTCTTCCATGTGCATGGTGACTTTGCCTGCTTCAATTTTCGACATGTCCAGGATTTCACCCATGATACCCAACAAGTGGTGGGCCGCCGCTTTGGATTTCTGAAGATAAGACAATAATTGGGTGCCGGAATCCTCGTTTAATATTTCCTGCAATAACTCGTTGTAGCCGATAATGGCAGTAAGTGGTGTACGGAGCTCATGGCTCATGTTCGCAAGAAAGGCGCTTTTGGAACGGCTGGCTGCCTCGGCTTGCTCTTTTGCGACAGAAAGTTGATGAACCAGCCGCTGTTCTGCAGCGTACATTTGAGCATTGTTAAAGGCTAGGGTGATTTGGTCGGCGGCCAACTGCATCAGCTGCAGCTTGTCTTCAGAAAAATGATTTATCTCTGGATGTGTAAGCGTGAGGAGCCCTAACAGATTGTCGTTTTTCAGGATGGGTACAGCCAGAACGGATCGGACTTTATACGGCTGGTCTTTCAAGTACAGCCAGCGCTTGTCGGTTGTTGCATCGTGAACCAGGGCGGGCTGTTTGTTTTGGAGTACCCAGCCCGCAAGCCCCTTGCTAAAGACGGCCGTTTCCACAGTTAATTGGTGACCCGGATCGATGTTGGGCCACGCCAGAATGCTCTGCGTCAGGTTTTGCTGGTCGTCAAACAGGAATAGGCTACCTGTATCAGCCGAGGTCGTGTTTATGGCAATATCCAGGGTCCGCCGCAACGTACCCTCCAAGCGAGGTGTTTGGGTAACTGCCTGGGCAATTTCTACCAGCGTTTCAAAGAGATATTTCTGTGTTTCCAGCTCTCGGGTTGCCTGGCGTGCCTCTGTAACATCATGCAAAATGAGTAAACGGCCGCTTGCTTCGCCGCGCTGATCCAGCAAAGGGGAAACGGTGACCTCAAGGAAGGTCGGCGTAGCGGAAAGATCGAGTTCGATTTCATCTTGTGTCCGGCTGTCATAGAGGGGGCGTATGTTGGTAAACGGGCCCGTAAATGCCTGATCAATCGTCATGCCTACCGAGAGCGGTTGGCTGTTGGCAAAGAGGCGTTCAGCGGCAGGATTATAATCTAGCAGACGATTTTTTTGGTTCCAAATGAGCATCGCGTCAGACATGTTTTCCAGCACGATTTCCCGCGCGAACGGCGCCACATCTAACAAACTCAATCTGCGCAAGGTCCAGGCCAGAAAGACGGCCGTTGCCGCAAACCCAATTGGTGTTAAGTCTAGGTAAGGCAGCGGCGACAAGCCCGCAACGTACAGTCCATTCCCCAGCCAGGGAAATACCGTGGCCATGACCAGCCAGTACGTTTGCCGCCGGTAAGGATTTCTTAATTTGTGTCCCAAACTCAGAAGTAGTATTGATCCAGCCAGCAGCATGACATATGAATAAACAATTAAGGCCCAAAAAAATGGGCCATATTCCGGGGAGAAATTGGGGAATGGTGCATCGTTGGCCAGGCCGATATCACGATAAAATAGGCCGAGGCCAGGCTCCAGCCAAACCATAATCAGAAATAGCCAGGGCAATATAAAAAATACGCCTAAATACCTTTTGGGAAACCGCCAACGACGAGTATATTGCAGACAGAAAACAATAAAAACAGAGGAAACATTGACGATGCCAATGTATTGAACTTTGACCCAAAATAGCTTGGCAGGCAGGGTCGTGACGCCAATTTCCAGGGCATAACCCAAACACCATAACGCGGCCAAAGCAGCAAACAGCGCAAAGGCCTTCGCCCCCGAGGCATCTCGTCTATTCCAGGCAGGTAAAAACAATACACCAGAAATGGCGGCAGCGATAAACAACGGAATTGTGTAAGGCGTATATGTCCAATCCAACATTTGCATGAAATCTTTAAGAAACTGGCTGTGGCAGTTCTAGCGCGGCCGTTTCCTGCATCATTGCCGGAAGTGTAAAGAAGAATGTGCTTCCCTGGTTGTAAACAGAGGTGAAACCAATTTCACCACCCTGTAATTCTACAAGCTTTTTGGTGATATGTAATCCCAAACCAGTACCACGTTCTTTTGTTACATTCACGTCGTCTGCGCGGAAAAACTGGCTAAAGACCTTCTCATGCTCTTCAGGCGCAATGCCGATGCCGCTATCCTGAATGGCAATATGCACGCTCGACATGCCATCCTCAGAAATCTCACGGGCAGAAACCGAAATCATACCCGCTTCAAGTGTGTACTTCGAGGCATTACTGATGAGATTTACCAGGATTTGGCTGAGCCGTTTTGCATCAGCTCGTACCAACGGCAGCTTCTCCGGAATATTTACCGTCAACGTTTGGCTTTTGGCCGCTAACTGAGGATCAAACAGCTTTCCCAGATCATTGAGAATGTCGGGCAGGGAAACTTGCTCAATATTTAGCTTGAATTGGCCGGTTTCCATTTGGGTGACGTCATCTAATTCTAGGGCAAGATGGTGTATCCGTTTAGACCCATCATGGATGATTTCCAGGTATGCATCCGACTGTTCTTCGGTGAGCTGCGTTTTTTGGCGACGTAATAAATAGATATAGGCTTGAATCGCTGTCAGCGGATTTTTCAGCTCATGAGAGACCATTGCCACGAAATTACTTTTGGCCTTGTTGGCTTCCTGCACTTCTGCATAAAGCTGGGCATTGTGCAGGGCAATGGCAATATGGGTAGACAGCCGCTTTAAAAATCGGATAGTTGTGGCTGGGGCAGGTGCTGCGGTGTCCAAAATAATGATGTCGCGAATGATTGAATTGCGGATGATGGGAATGGTAATGCGGTCCGTGGCATCGGGATGTAAACGGCCATTATTCCCCAACGTCGTTTGCTCAATAGCTTCCCCCACAGTATGAATGGCCAATTCTGCCAGCGTAAAGGATTGTATTTTCGGGTCTGAAAAGCCATGCGTCGCCCGCACTTTAACCTGGTTGCCTTCTACTGAACCAATCATCCCAGCCAGTGCTTCGCTCTTCTTTGTAACCCAGTGTAACGTAAGTCGGGAAACTTCATCCCGATTTAACGTGGTGTTCAGCTCCTGATCTATTTGCTGGAGCAAATTCAGATCTTCAAGCCAGGTTTTTTGTGAATCCCGATAATGTTTCTTTTCTAAAGATGCAGTAATGCGCGCCCAAAGAAGCTCGCTTTCAATCGGTTTATGGAAATAATCTTCAGCCCCCAACTGAATACACTCAACCACATGGCGTACCTCGCTGAGTGCCGACATCACAACCACGGGCGTTTCATTCTCTTCAGCCTTCAGTCGTTGAAGCACCTCAATGCCAGTCAGGCCGGGCATCATGATATCCAGCAGGATTAAATCAAATTCGGTTTGCTGATAATATTGCAGGGCTTCCCAACCGTTTTGGGCAGCGGTTACCTGGTAACCGCGCAGCGCTAATCGCGTTGCAAGCATGTCACGGATGAAATCATCATCATCGACAACTAATATGTGGTTTTGACCTGGATCAATGTTCATTATTCCCTCTTTGACTGCGATGACATAACCAATAGTCCAGTTAGCCGTCATAAACAAGCTACTTCTTTGAATTGAGGGGACTACTGTAAAAACCAAAATGAATCTTGAATAAGAATGAGCGGGAATTGGTTTTTACCTGAGCAAATCACAGATAAATCGCGCTTCGTTTTTTGAAGAACTTTCTGTGATTTGCTTGGAACTAGCTATGAGCCTCAAGCTCCTAAAATCTGGTTCATATTAAGCTTTGACAAGCTCAAACAAAGAAAGTCACATTCTGGGGGTGTGGCCTTAGTTCAAGGGTAGCGCTGTCGCTTTGTAAGTGCCTATTTATGCCAAAGCAGTCTAACTACGTTAAAATAAATCCCTTCTCAACTTAGTTGTAAAGGTATGAAACGTTTATGCAAGCAAACTATGAACAAC
>CBDUOF010000189.1:0-9995 GCA_965368765.1 uncultured Anaerolineae bacterium
CAACTAATTGAGCTGTGTGGAACGTTGGATACGGCTCAGTTGGAGAAAGAAGCTGAGGGGGTTTACGGCCGTATTCATCCCACCCTTGTCCACCTTGTCCGGGCCGAAGGTGGCTACTTGAACCGCCTAACAGGAAAACGGCCGTGGGCAGATGACCTTGATTGGGACAACCTACCAATGAGTGACCTGCTAGAAAAGGCTATGCTATCGGGCAAACGGCTCATTGAAGTTGCCAGCAAGGCGGAACCTGCCAAACGCCACACCGTTGACTATGATGGCAAACCATTCCACTTTTTTAACTGGACGGTGGTGTTGCAGGCACTTTACCACGGCATCGAACATCGCACACAGATCAAGATTTTGTTAACGCAGCTCGGTGTGAAGCATCCTGACCTCGCCGCCTGGGATTATGCAGAATCGCTTGACATAAATCTTTAATCGTACATGGAATAAGTGATGGCTATAAATTTCGCAAAAGATGGGCAAGGCATTGTCACCCTGACCATAGACATGCCGGAGCGGTCTGCCAACGTATTGAATGAGATATTTTTTGTTGCATTCACCGACGTATTGGCCAGGCTAGAGGCGGATGAGCAACTCAGCGGCGTCATTTTGACCTCAGGCAAGAAGTTATTCATGGCCGGGGCCGACATCGACACCCTGTTTGAGTCGGACGACCCGAAAGTTCACTTTGACGGTTCTCAGTCTGCCAAGGCGTTTTTCCGTCGGCTAGAAACATTGGGCAAGCCTGTGGTGGCTGCCCTAAACGGCACGGCATTGGGCGGCGGCCTGGAGCTGGCGCTCGCCTGCCATTATCGCATCGCTCTCAACACTGATCGCATCAAGTTTGGCTTCCCGGAAGTAGGACTGGGGCTGCTGCCCGGTGCCGGGGGCGTCGTGCGCACGGGTCGGCTCATTGGCCTGCAAGCCGGGCTGGAGTGGCTGACGCAGAATAAAAAATATACGCCGCAGCAGGCGGTTGAAGCAGGCATGGTTCACGCCCTCGCCAGGAATTTTGATGATATGTTTGCCCAGGCGCGCGCCTGGATCAGCGACAATCCCGCCACGAAAGCCCCGTGGGACAGCGTGAAACGGTACAAGATTCCTGGTGGTGGTCCCAATCATCCGGCTATTGCCCCGCTGCTGGCAGTGGCCCCTGCGATGATGCGCAAAGAAACCAGAGGCAACTACCCGGCGCCACACGCCATATTGTCTGCTCTGGTGGAGGGAGCGCAGGTTGATTTCGACACGGCCTGCCGCATTGAGTCCCGCTATTTTGCCAGGCTGGCCTCTGGGCAGACAAGCAAGAACATGATTAACGCTTTCTGGATGCAGCTCAACCAAATCAAAAAAGGGAGCAGTCGGCCACAAAAGGTGCCGCCCCAGCCCACCCAGAAAGTGGGCGTGCTGGGGGCAGGGATGATGGGGCACGGCATTGCTTACGTGTCGGCATTGGCGGGCATGCAAATGGTAATGACCGACGCCACGCAGGCAGGTGCCGACGCGGGCAAGGCCAAGATTGCTGCCATCATGAAAAAGCGAGTAGAGAACGGCCGTCTGGCCCAAGAAACGATGGACAGCATCCTGACCAACATTAAGGCCACGGCCAATTATGATCAGCTTGCCGGATGCGACCTCATCGTCGAGGCTGTGTTTGAAAACCGGGACTTGAAAGCGAAAGTCACTCGGCTGGCGGAAGCGGCAATGGCCGAGACGGGCGTTTTTGCCTCTAACACCTCAACCCTGCCAATTACCAGCCTGGCCCAAGCAAGCGTCCGTCCTGAAAAGTTTATCGGCCTGCACTTCTTCTCGCCGGTCGATAAAATGCAGTTGGTAGAAATCATTGTGGGTGAACAAACCGATGACGCCACGTTGGCCAAAGCGTTTGATTTCGTATTAGCCATTGGCAAGGTACCGATCGTGGTCAATGACAGCCGGGGCTTTTATACCTCACGTGTCTTTGGCACGTGGACCAATGAGGGGATGGCAATGCTGGCCGAGGGACAGCATCCGCACGCCATTGAGATGGCGGGGCTACAGGCCGGGATGCCGATAGGACCGTTGGCCGTGATGGATGAAGTGTCACTGAGCCTGGCTGCTCACGTCCGCGACCAAACAGTCGCCGATGGTGCCGCATCAGGGGACGATGACCGCAAAATTGCCACTGAACATCCGGCCTTCTCGGTGGTGGATAAGATGCTGGCTTTGGGGCGACCTGGCCGGGCTGGGGGTGGCGGGTTTTATACGTACAACGGCCGTTCCAAGCAGCTTTGGCCGCCATTAGCCGACCTGTTTATGCACGGGCAGCCTCCGTTGAGCCAGCAAGAAATGATGGACCGCATCCTCTTTATTCAGTCGATTGAAACCGTACGCTGTCTGGAGGAAGGTGTTTTACGGTCAGTGGCAGATGCCAATTTAGGCAGCATTTTGGGGTGGGGTTTTGCCCCATTTCACGGTGGTACGCTGCAATTTATCAATGCATTTGGTGTCAAGAAGTTTGTGTCCCGCGCTCAGGAATTGGCCAGGGCGTATGGCAGTCGTTTTGCTCCACCGCAATTGCTCATTGAGATGGCAGCGCAAAACGACACGTTTTAGAGAAGAAGGAGAAATCATGCAGAAGATTCAGGCACAAGGGGTGCATCACATTACGCTAATTGGTGCAGACCGACAGACTTCGATTGATTTTTGGGAAGGGGTGCTGGGGATGCCCTTGATTTTCGAACAGCCAAATCTGGATGTACCGGAAGAGAACCATCTTTATTTTGATCCAGGAGACGGCCGTCTCATAACCATTTTCACCAACGAAAACCGGCACCCTGACCCAACGCCTAACCCAGAGGGCATTGGCAATTTACACCACATCGCCTTCAACGTCTCCCGCGCGACCTACAGCCAGGTTAAGAAGCGGCTGGGTGAACGGGGCATCGCCAACAGCGGCGAGGTCGACCGCGGCTTCATGGACTCCATCTACTTTCGCGATCCGTTAGGGCAGCTGTATGAGCTGGCTAACTACAAATTCGACCCACCGCCCAGCGTGAGCCATGCTGAGGTGCTGTTATTGGGGCATCAAATACGCCTGGAACGGGGCGCCTACAATATCACGGAAGAGCATCTAGCCGACGCCATTGAGATTTTGGTGCAACGCACCAGGCAAAGCTTGTCAGATGATCGCAGCGCCAAGAATCCATATGAGCGAATTTAGGCCCGTTTCGGAGCAGGTTCTGACGGCTTTAACGGCCGTTGTTACTCCTGCCCACATCTCCACGACAAAAGCGGAGCGACAGCTGCGCTCGCACGATATGTCTCAGCACGAAGCTCGGCTAAGCGAGGTGGTGGTGTGGCCAACTTCGGCAGAGCAAGTGGGCAACGTGCTGCGGATTGCCCATGAAAACCGCATACCGGTCACACCGTGGGGCGCTGGCTCTTCGCTGGAGGGGAACCCAATTCCGCTGTTTGGTGGCATTTTGCTGTCGCTGGAGCGCATGAACCAGATCGTTGCCATGCATCCGGATGATTTCCAGGTTACGGTTCAGCCAGGGCTCGGCTACAAAGATTTGAACCAAAGGCTGAGCCGGCAGGGGCTCTTTTTTGCGCCAGACCCGGGCGCCAATGCAACCATTGGCGGCATGCTGGCCAACAACGCTGCTGGCAGCCGCACGGTGAAGTATGGCGCCACGAAGGACAATGTGTTGGCAATGGAGGTGGCGCTGGCAGACGGCCGTCTAATTCAGGTCGGCTCGCGCTCGCTCAAGCAATCGGCCGGGTATGATCTACTGCACCTTTTTGTGGGCAGCGAAGGCACGCTGGGGGTAATCACCGAGGCGACGCTAAAGCTGGTGCCCCAACCGGCGATAATGAGCAGCGCAGTGGCAATATTTGCTACGGTAGAAACGGCCGTTTCCGCCGTGGTAGAGCTCAGATCATCCGGTCTGGACATTGCCGCATTGGAATTCATCGATGCGGCCACGTCTGCCCTGCTGAGCCGCGAAGAAGGCGTCCATTGGGGCGAAAACCCCTTGCTGCTCCTGGAAATTCACGCGGCTCACCAGGAAACGGCCGATCTTGATTTGGCCCTCGTGCAAGAAATCTGCCTGGCCCTTGGATCCGTTCGATTCCAGGCTACAACAGATACGGCAGAGCGGCAAAAGATGTGGCAGGTGCGTCACCACATGTTTGAAACGCTCCGGCGCGTGTATCTGCAGCATCGCTGGCAGTTATCGGATGTGGCCGTGCCCATCAGCCAATTTCCGGCCCTGGTGCAGTTCGCCCGGCAAACCCTGCAGGCAAGTGGCCTGCCGGAGCTGATGGTTGGTCACGCCGGGGATGGCAATCTGCACATCGCCATTCCCTATCGGGATGAGGAGACGCGCCAGCGAGCCAACAAGGCGAATGAGGAGATCGTCCTGCACGCCCTGACGCTGGGCGGCACAGCCACCGGCGAGCACGGCGTCGGCATTGGTAAAGCAAAGTTTATGGTGCGGGAACATGGGGAAACGGCCGTAAATGTCATGCACAGCCTCAAAAAAACGTTAGATCCACGCGGCATCCTCAACCCCGGCAAGATCTTTGAATGAGCTAAGCCGCAGGCGTCAGCTATGGCCGATCAATAAACTAAGGCCCGTTCCGATGATCAATAGCGAGAGCGTGAAATGTACCAAACGCCGATCAATGCGGCTGATGGCATGAGCCCCTAACCAAACCCCAGGGACAGAGCCAATCAACAATAAACCCACCAGCGCCCACTCTGTGCGTCCAGCCGCAGCATAGGTTATGGCCGCACCTGCGGCCAATAGCGCACCGTGCATTACATCCAGTCCAACCATAAAATTGATTGGCATGGCAAAGAAGAGGATCATGAGGGCCATAATGACGGTGCCGCCCCCAATGGAGGTCATGCCAACTAAAAAGCCGCCAATGGCCCCGACGAGGATAAGGGCAAGCGGCTTCGGCCAGGAAACTCCGCTAGATTCGCGAATGGTAACCAGGTTGAATGCCCGAACAATCATAATAAGACCCACTAACAGCAGCACGCCACCCAATATTTTTGGCAGCACCCCTTCAACCAATTCGGCACTCATGCGCAGCACAATTTGCGCCCCACCAAAGGTGGCTGGCAGGCTACCCACGGCCATCCAGGTAACCTGTTTTAAGGAAACATTTCCACTGCGATAATGCTTTGTGCCGCCAGCGATTTTTGTTATAGAGGCAAAAGCCAGATCGGTGGCAACGGCCGTAACTGGATTCAGTTTCATCACGAGTAGAAGAAACGGGGTCATTAACGCGCCCCCACCCATTCCGGACAGGCCAATCAAGAAACCAATGAGTAAACCCGCACCTATAGGCAGCAATACATCCATCTACTCCTCCGTAGTGGTTCCATTCGCTTCTTTTATTCCGAACACAAGCAAATCAAAGAATGAGCAGTTGCCATTCCCCCGAATTCCCAACTTAGCTCCTCAATTTTCATCGTCAGTTTGCCTAATAATAGCACAACGGCCGTTTGCATGAGCGGTATGCACAACTCACCATCTCCGGCAATGTTGCTCAGTGACGTCTATTGCAATTGTTTCTCTTTTTCACTTTACGCTATGATAGTCTCGAACAAAATTGTGATAAACAGCGTTTCAACCTTTTATTTATGAAAATCTACGTCCATTTTTCAAATAACTTGCCCAGACATTAAGGAATTTATGTCAAATACTGATTATAAACCAGGACTTTCAATTGAGGATTTACCTGCTGAACTGCAAACCAGAGAACCGCTCAAGCTTGCTTCCAATGAAAACCCACTGGGGCCATCCCCCCTGGCGCTTCAGGCAATCCGAGACAATCTGGCGACGCTGAACATTTATCCCGCCAAACAGCTGGAATTTCAGCTACGCCAGGCCATTGCAGGCTCTCTGAACAGACATCTGGGGCCAGAACATATCGTCGTTGGCAGCGGCGGTATCGAAGTGCTGGAATTTGTGGCCCGCAGCCATCTAACGACACCAGATGCCGAGAGCGCACTGCCCCGGCAAACGTTTCCGTTTTTGGCACGGTATCACGGCCGTTCCGGCCAAAAAATCAACTTCTACGATTTAAACAGCGATGATTTTAGCTATGATCCTCAAAAAATGGCCGAAGCCATCACCCCCCAAACCCGGCTGGTCTACGTTTGCAACCCTAACAATCCCACGGGCACCTACGTTCCCGCCAACACGCTACAGCAAATCATCGACGTCATTCCCGACGACGTGCTGCTTATTCACGACGAGGCGTACTGCGATTTTGTAGATGCACCAGACTACCCGGACATGCTGCCACACGTTTTGGCGGGCAAAAACATCTTCCTCATGCGCACCTTCGCTAAAATTTATGGGTTGGCCGGGCTGCGACTGGGGTACGGTATCGCCAGTCCGAAAATCATTGAGCGTGTGGCCAGCGTGAAGCGCAACTTCCATGTAAACAAGCTGGCGCTGGTAGCTGGTCTGGCTGCTCTTGGTGACACCGACCATCGTCAGCGCACGCTGGCCAACAATGTGGCAGGCAAGCAGTGGCTCACCGAACAGCTCACGCGCCTGGGCTGCCGCGTCTGGCCCAGCCAGGCTAATTTTGTATTGTTTTCGCACGAATCCGTTCCCGCCTCGGTCTTGGTCGATGGGTTGATGGCCCTGGCCATCATCGTGCGCCCAGCCTTTGGGCTAGATAATCACATCCGGCTCAGCATCGGCACATCAGAACAAAATGCGCGACTGATTGAGAGTTTAAAGGCCGTTTTACTACAAACTTAAGCGGAACACAGCGTTATGCAGAGGAGGCACAGCGTTGCACAGAGAAAAACTGTGTGTAACTCGGCGGTTCTCTTTGACCCTCTGTGTTCGCTTTTCTAAAAATGCCCAAACCATCCACCTCTCTCCCCACCCAACCCCTGGCCGAGACGCCAAGTGCGTTTCTGATACGGCCGTTCCTCATCGAAACCGATCCGCAAGAAACCCACGAACAGCCGCACCGCCACAACTTCCAGGAAATTCTGTGGGTGCGCTCTGGTCGTGGCAAACACGGCATCGATGGGCGGGAGCTAACCATCCAGCCCCACACCTTTTACCTCATCGCCAAGGGGCAGGTGCACCAGCTCATCACCGGCATCGATCTGGACGGGCTGGTCATTCGCTTTAGCGACGCCTTCCTGCCCAACTTTCTCTCACAGGAGATGGGGCATTACCAAACGGTGCTGTTCAACAACGTGACGATCAACCACACGCTGCCTGTCCCGCCCGATGCGCTGGACAATTTTGAATCGCTGTTGGGTTTGCTTCTCGCAGAATTCAGCAGGGCAGACGGCCGTTCCAACCAGGAAATCTTGCGTCATTTGCTGACCGTTTTGTTGATTAAGTTGGGGAAAGTGCAAAGAGAGATAGTACCTGGGGGAGAAACGGCCGTTTCTCCCGAAGCCCAGCTGTTCCATCAATTCACCCTGCTGCTGGAAGAACAGGTCAGCCAGACCCACGCCGTGCAGACTTACGCTCGCCAGCTCAACATCACCCCACGTCAGCTTTCCGATATGTCGCGGGAGTTTGTCGGACGCACCGCCAAGCACCTCATCGAAGATCGGCTCATCCTGGAAGCCAAGCGGCTGCTCATATTTACCAACTTGTCTGTAAAGGAGATTGCTCACCAGCTGGGCTACAAAGACCCGTCCCACTTCAGCAAAATCTTCAAAAAGAAAACTGGCACCACGCCGCAAGCCTACAAAACCACCTAATTTGTCACGCTGAGAGCCTGTACTGAGCTTGCCGCAGCATCCTCCGAAGCGCCCCACTTGCAACTTACTTCCCCCCCACCTACTTATGAAAAAATCACTCTGAGGTTCCAGAAAAATTCGGCACGGGTCTAGCATCCGCTTCTTCTTGGGTTTGCGCGGCCCCGTTGGTCTTGATGTCCTCAATTAACCACTCCATTTCCTTAATCTCTTTAAGTTGTGCTTCGATAATTTCATCAGCCAATTGACGCACTCGCAGGTCTTCGATCCTAGCCCGCTCGCTGGTTAAGATAGCAATAGAGTGATGTGGAATCATCCCTTCCATATAGTCAACGCCGGTAACCGTTATTTGGCTGCGCACCAACCAAACTGAAAGCAGCAACATTAGCGTTGCTCCTACAAAAATGGCAATATTGGCTTTTTTGTTCTTATACATCCCCAGCATGAAGAACAGCATTATCGCCATCATGGAGCCACCCATAATGGTTGTCATGAACAGCCTCGTTTCGCTAAACCAAGCATGGTCTAATATCTGATATGAGTTCAAATACATCAAAAAATACATAATGACCATTGAGGTTCCAATCATGGCAAAAAATCTCAGATAGCTTCCTTGTTTACTGTGGCTTTGCTCCATTTTTGTCTCCTTATTTTGTTTATTTTATTGGTCTTAAAATTGTAAATTTCGCACGGAGAAGCCACAATCTATCTCAGTATAACGACCCTATACATTTAAGTTATATCTTTCCACCGACTTCCCTTGTTGAATGATAATGATAAGGAAGAATCTTTACACACGTCAACTTTCGCAAGACGATCATTGTGAGGTTCTTTTGGCAGAAAAACGGCCGTATAACTCTGGTTAATTCGCGTCATTTGTAGCAAAAATTCAAGACAAGGAGTTCATGAACCATGATCCAAAACCAGCCCGTCATCATTCATGCACACGAACGCGACTTTGAACAAGTACTCGACCTGCCTGGCGGGCGCACCCGCTGGCAAACCCTGCTCAGCGCCGACCGCACCCCCACCGACTCTATGACCGTCGGCATTACTGAAATTGAGCCCAGTCAGGCAAACCAATTTTTCCTGCATCAACACACCGAGCCGGAGGTGTACTACATTTTGGCTGGCCACGGCGTGGTCAAAATTTCCGGCGAAGCGTACGCCTTGCAGCCGGGATCGCTGGTGTTCATCCCCGGCGACGCCCCGCACGGCCTGTGCAACACCGGCAACGAGGTGCTGAGGCTGCTCTACGTTTTCGCCGTCGATTCGCTTGATCAGGTGGCCTACAAATTGCCAAGCCCAAAATGAACCCTCAGAAATCAAATTGGTAAGGGTAGGGGCGAGGCAAACGGCCATGATCTTGGCCCAGTAAACGATCTTCTCTCCGATTACCTCGCCCTTGTTCCCGCAATTTAAGGGCGAGGCGGTGGAGAGACGAGATGATTTGTTTCATCACACGTCATTCGCCACCGCCTCGCCCCTACCAAATCTATTGCAAAAAATACCAGTCACAGGCACTTTTTTCCATTTTGCATTTCCCCGCTCTCCGGTACAATGAACAAACTGAACCGTATCGCGTAATTGAGTAATTGGTTCCCACACAAAATTCGCCAATTACTCAATTACCAAATTACCCAATACCCGACTGCAACCTACTATGACCCAACTCACTGGCGGCGAAGCGGCCGTCAAAACGCTCATTGCTCACGGCATCCACACCCTGTTCGGCCTGCCTGGCGTGCAAAACGACTGGCTGTATAACGCCCTACATGACGCCCAGGACCAGATTCGCGTTATTCATACCCGGCACGAGCAGGGCGCAGGCTACATGGCGCTGGGCTATACGCTAGCCACAGGTGAGATTGGCGTTTTCAACGTGGTGCCTGGCCCCGGACTGCTGAACGCCAGCGCTGCTCTGGCCACGGCGTACGGCCTCAACGCCCCTGTGTTTTGCCTCACTGGGCAAATTCCTTCTCGCCAGATTGGCAAAGGGCTGGGGGTGCTACATGAGATTCCCGACCAGCTCGCCATTTTGCGCGGCCTCACCAAATGGGCCGAGCGAGCCACCAGCGCCGCTGATGTGCCGGGTATTCTTTACGCCGCCTTTGCCGAACTGCAAAACGGCCGTCCCCGACCCGTCGCCGTCGAAATACCGATGGATGTGCTGGCCGCCAAAGGCGCTGTGGAACTAGCGGTCAGACCCGCCCCCGTTACCCGTCCCCAACCAGACCCTGACCTGCTTGAGCAA
>CBDUOF010000190.1:0-9993 GCA_965368765.1 uncultured Anaerolineae bacterium
TAAACTGGTTGGCCCTGCCATTGTTGATCCAGCTCTAGCACCACCAGATGCCCATACCAGTCACAGCGCCAGCCATACAGGGCATTTTCATCAGACTGGGCAACGACGACGGTGCCATCGGCCACGGCCAGGACGGGCATACCCAAATTCCCCGCAATGTCGATGCCGTTGTGGATCAGGTAACGGCCGTCTCCGTCGCTACCGTAGGGGAATGTCTTGTTAATTATGGTGCGACCGCCCCCCGGCACTGGCTTAACAAAATCAAAGTGCTCCCCAACGTCGCTTTGCGGTGTGGGCCAGGCGTTCGGGGCCAAAAAGTAGCGCGTATAGCTGGGCCGAACGGGCGCAACTTCGGGGCAGCGTCGATTGATAGGAACGGCCGTAGGCGTCACTGTCTCTGTCGGCGTTGCGGTCGGTGTATTCGTCTGGGTTGGTTGCGGTGTAGGCGTCGGGGGAATCGTTGGCGTCCAGGTAGCCGAAGGTAATTGCGTCACTGTGGGCAGTGGCTCCGTGGCAGTAGCGGCCAGAACGATTGGGACAGTCGTTGCTGCCGCTGCCGCTCCGGCCTCTGCTGTCATTTGACAGCCGATCCCCAATAAAATCAGCGTCAGGCTGCTCAGTAAACAAAAAATTGTTGTGCGCTTCATATAGCTCCAATGGTATCTTAATGACACAATTGTCGCTTAGGGAGAAACGGCCGTCAAATGAGACAATTCTCAATTTTCACATTACAAATTCGGAATTACATCCACCCAAAGCCCAAAAATGCCGATGGCGACCAGGAGTACACCAGAAATGCGCGTCAGAAGTGCATAATTTTGACCCATCCAGCGGGTAAACTTTCGCTGAAATGGCATAGCGATAAATGGCAACAGCACCAACGGCCAGCCGAAACCGACACCAAAGGCCAAAAAGTAAGCCAGGCTGCTAGACAAATTGGCGACGCTCCCGGCGCCTAACAAAAAGGCGCTTACGATCAGCGGGCCCGTACAGGGTAACGTCATCGGTCCCAGCATCAAGCCATAGACATAGGCCCCAGCGTACGGATTGCTTAGGACAGGCGTTTGGGCCACAGATAGGCGGTTAAACGGATTGCGCCCAGTCAGCATTAACAACCCTAGCAGGATTACAACCGCATAGATGATTGGCAGTAATATGGTGAGGATGCTGCCAAAACTTTTCTGGAGTAAAAACAGAATCAGCCCGACCAACAGCATCATGCTGAGCACACCGCCAAGAACCAACAGGCCCAACCATTTGTTGGCGCGCTGCGACCGCTCATTCTGTGCATTGCCAGCCAAAAAGGCAATGAGCCCAGGGTAAAGCGGCAAAATACAAACATTCGTCAAAATGGCACTGTTGCCCAAAATAAATGCTTCAATTAACTGACCCATACGGATTTACCCTTGCGCTTCTGCCTGAATATTTTCGATGATGTTGTCTGGGCCATCAAAGCCGGTGCTTAGCTCGGTAGTAGAACCATCGGGGCGGATAATGAAGTGTGGCGTGGAGGGCGGATTGGTGATCGATTGGCCAAAAGTATCGACCAGAGAAACAATCATCTCCGGCGTCGCTACAGCAAAGGTGAAAAAGTAACCTGTTTGCTCGGTATAATCCAGCAAATCCGCATCACTAATGGTTGTTTCCACACTCAGCGCCACAAAAACAACGTCCTCGCTGTCCCCAAGCTGCGCTTTGGCCTGCGAAACGTTCAACAATTGGCGTCGGCAGTTGGTGCACCAGGTGGCCATTGGCTCAACAAATACAGTCTTTCCAGCAAAGTCAGCCAGGGTAAACGTTTCGCCTGAACGCACGTCGGTGAGCGGGATGGTTTTCCAGGCAGGGACGTCGGCCATTGCCAGCTCTTCGTTCGCCTCTTCCGCCATTTCTTCCATAGTTTCCTCTAATTGGGCTGTCCCTTCTTCATGGTCGGCCATTGCCGCGTCCTCATCCATGGATTCCGGCTCGGATGTATCCGTCATTTCTTCTTCTGTTGCTACACTGTCTGACGAGCTAGGTTCAACGGCCGTTTCCCCCCCACCACAGGCTGCCAGCACCAGTACAAGAATGAATAACAGCAAAAAACTCTTCGAACTTTTCATTTAGTCTTTCTCCTCAACTTCAATTTCAATAACAAATGTGTACGGCGCATGGAACGGCCGTGCAGCGCTAAAGATAGCTGGCAACAATTAACGCCAGCTTTTCAAATGATTACAGATTGCTTACGTAGAAATGTAGGGAGACTTACAAAGTCAGGGGAACTGCTCATCTCGATCTAAAATGATCCAGGTGAACGCAAAAGGGTGCCGTTCATCGGCGGGATGATAGTGGCGGAACGTTTCGCGCCAGGCGTACCCTTCAAATTCGGGGAAAAAGGCGTCGCCTTCCAATTCCGCCTCGATCAGCGTCAGATAGAGTCGCCTCGTTTGGGGCAGCAGCTGCGCATACAAATTTGCCCCGCCACCGATAATTATTTCTTCAACATCACCAGCGGCTTCCAGCGCGTCTTCAATCGAATGTACCACGGTTGCTCCTGGCGGCTGGTACAGAGGATCACGCGTCAAGACAATATTGTGCCGTCCCCGGAGTGGCCTAAATTTGGCCGGAATCGACTGGTACGTTTTGCGTCCCATAAGAACTGGCTTGCCCATTGTTTTGTCCACAAACCATTGCATATCATCGGGCAAGCGCCAGGGCAGCCCATTGTCCGCCCCAATCAGGCGGTTTTTGTCTAACGCCACAACCATGGCCAATTTTCGCGCGGGAGAAGGTGAAGGACGAGATTCGTTCATAGCGTTAATCTGAAATAGCCGGAACCGCGCCATTAGACGACCATACCTTGAGGGCAGCGCGCGCATATTTGTCATGATTTGGATGCCAGTTTTTCACGTTATCCAAGGGCCAATACTGCAATGCACGCCCTTCAGACGAGAGCGTCAATTCACCGCCAACAACTTCACAAAGATGGACAACAGCAATCATTGTATGCGGCCCATTTTTAGCACTTGCCTTGCGCGTAAAAACGCCGACGAACTGCCTGACAATGACATCCAGGCCCGTTTCCTCCCGAACCTCTCTCAGTGCCGCATCAATGGGTCGTTCATTGGCCTCAACCCAACCGCAAGGCAAACACCACCCACTGCCGTCGGCTCGCTCCATAAGTAGAATTTCACCCTTTTCATTGAAAATAGCGGCATCTGCGCCAACTTTTGGCGTAATGTAGCCCGTTTCTTCTGCAAACCGAAGGCGTGACCCGGCGGGCAAATCTAGCAGTTGTGCATAACTCTGGGAAGATAACGCTAACAGGCGCTCATACCGCTCCAGGTCATAGTCGCTCGACGCAAAGTTTAACCCTGTTCTGGCAATCGCCTGAATTTCATTCAACAATGCAATCATGTCCATAGCCATTCCTTCATGAAAAACTCTTTCGCTTGTTGCTTTTGCCCGGCCTGTCGTCACACAGCTATAGGCGCTTTGATCGTCGGGTGTGATTGGTAGTTGATCAGTTCAATATCCTCGTAGCGGAAGTCGAATAAGTCTGTAATTTCTGGATTGAGGCGCACTTGGGGCAGCGGAAACGGATCGCGGGAGAGCTGTCGCTCGACCTGCTCCATATGATTGAGGTAAAGGTGGGCATCGCCGAAAGTATGGACGAAATCTCCTGGCTGGTAACCGAGCACCTGGGCCATCATCATGGTGAGCAGGGCATAGGAGGCAATATTGAATGGTACGCCCAGGAAGATATCGGCACTCCGTTGGTAAAGTTGGCAGGAAAGCTTGCCTTCAGCGACGTAAAACTGGAAGAGGCAGTGGCAGGGCGGCAGGGCCATTTGGTCAACCTCAGCTACATTCCAGGCCGACACAATATGACGGCGGGAGTCGGGCGTATGTTTGAGGCTGTGCAGTACCTGGGAGATTTGGTCGATGGAACGGCCGTTTCCGCCGGGCCACGAACGCCACTGAGAGCCATACACTGGCCCCAGCTCGCCATGCTGATCCGCCCACTCATCCCAGATTGTCACCTTGTGCTCATGAAGGTATTGAATATTGGTCTCGCCACGCAAGAACCAGAGCAGCTCGTGAATAATAGACCGAAAATGCAGCTTTTTTGTGGTTACCGCCGGAAAACCCGCCGCTAAATCGAAGCGCATCTGGTAGCCAAACACACTGACCGTACCCACTCCGGTGCGATCTGCTTTTCGCACGCCGTTCTCCTTAACATGCCGCATCAAATCCAGATATTGTTTCATTTAACCCCTCTTTTTACATGAAAATCTCAGGAAACGTAGCGCTGCAGGGCGAGTATAGCACAAGGAAAACGGCCGTCCGTAAAATTTAAGTTTAGAATAAAAACAGTTGCGGTTTTCTAGCCGCCTCGCGTACAATGCCTGCGATTTACCAACCGCACCAACCCATATTGGACTTGCCGATGACCACTTCCGAACCCATCAATCAACGTAAGCTACGCCAGGCCATTGTTGCCGCCTTTAACGAAAGCGAACTACAAACGTTGTGTTTTGATCTGCGGATCGATTACGAGTCACTACCTCCTGGCAGCAAGGTAGACAAAACGCGCGAGCTGGTTGCCCGCTGTCTGCGGGAGCATCGCCTGGAGGAACTAATCTCGCTATGCGAAGATTCGCGACCGAACGTAGCCTGGCGATCATTTTGGACAACGGGCGTTTCCGAGGCAACCCCACCCTTCATGGGTCTGAAATATTTCGACATAGACAACAGCAACCTTTTCTTTGGCCGCGAGGCGCTTACAGCCGACCTGAGCAGCCACCTGCAGCAGGCAACCTTCCTGGCCGTCGTTGGCGCATCAGGAAGCGGCAAATCTTCTCTGGTGCGGGCCGGTTTGGTTCCCGCACTGCAAAAAGCAACGCCCGACATACTTGTCCACGTCTTTACCCCAACCGATCACCCACTGGAGGCATTGGCGACGGCGCTGACCCGCAATGCCGCTTCCCTCGGCATAACGGCCAAATTTATCGACGCGATGTCACAAGACAGCCGCAGCCTGCACCTGGCAGCCCGCCGACTGGTCAATGACGATCAGAAATTACTGCTGGTCATTGACCAGTTTGAAGAGCTGTTTACGCTCTGCCGCAGCGAAGAAAAACGGCAGGCCTTTATAGACAATTTGGTTACGGCCGTTTCCGCCAGTAATGGCCAGGAAGCCAATCGCCCCACCCGCGTCGTGATCGCCCTGCGTGCCGACTTTTACCATCACTGCGCCCAATACGACACCCTGCGCCAGTTGCTGGAAAAGCAGCAGCGCTTCATTGGAGCCATGAATCCCACCGAACTGCGCCGAGCTATCGAAGAGCCAGCCAGCCGCAGCGGTCTAAAATATGAAGATGGCCTGGTCGATTTGCTCCTGCGCGATGTCGGGGCGGGTGGCGACCAGGCACCGGAACCCGGCGCACTTCCCCTGCTCTCTCATGCCCTGCTAGAAACGTGGCGACGGCGTGAGGGCAATCAGCTCACCTTTAGCGGTTATAGCGATGCGGGCGGCGTGCAGGGAGCCATTGCCAAAACGGCCGAATCCGTCTTCAGGCAAAAGCTCACCGCCGACCAGCAGCAGATCGCCCGCAGCATTTTCCTACGGCTGACGGAACTGGGCGAAGGCACCCAGGACACCCGCCGCCGCGCTCTGATCAGCGAGCTGCTGCCTGTCAGCGACGCTGCCGAGGAGACCCAGACCGTCCTCAACCTGCTGTCCGCCGCTCGACTAATCACTACCGATGAAGAAACAGCCGAGGTGGCCCACGAAGCGCTCATTCGTGAATGGCCCACGCTGCGCCTCTGGCTCAGCCGCAATCGGGATGATCTGCGCCTGCATCGTCACCTCACCGAATCGGCAAACGAGTGGCACGAGTTGAACCGTGACCCGGGCGAACTGTATCGTAGTGCCCGGCTGGCCCAGGCAGCCGAGTGGGCAACCCAAAATGATGCGGCGCTGAATGAGCTGGAGCGGGCGTTTTTGGCGGCTAGCAATGCCGCACAGCAGCAATCAATTGAAGCCGCCCAGGCACAGCAGCGGCGGGAACTGGAACAAGCGCAACGGCTGGCCGGGGCCCAAGCTCAGGCAGCAAAACGTTCTAGATATTTTAATATTGCCCTGGTTGTTATTTTATTTCTGGTCATCGCCGCAGCAATCATCTTGGCCAATGCGCAACGGGCACAGCAAACGACAGAGGAAGTTGCCGCTGAGGCAACATTGGCCGCCGTAGTGGGCCGTGAAACGGCCGTAGCGGCCAGTCAGCTCGCCATCGAAAGCACCACAGATGCCCTCGCCGCAGCTACGAGCAATGCCCAGGCGGCACAGGAAATTGCCCTCAACCAAACACGGGTCGCAGATAGTGCCATGACCGCCACAGCCGTAGCCCTTAATACCGACAGCGACACCGACGGCCTGTCGCTGGTGCAGGAGGTGAGTGCCGGTACCAACCCTGATGTGGCCGACACGGACGGGGATCAGCTTGTGGATGGGATCGAAATTGTCTCTGGCACCAATCCACTTTTGGCAGACAGCGACAGCGACGGCCGTTTGGACAACGTGGATCAGGAACCGTTACGGCCGTACATCCAGGCTGCCAACCTCAACAATTTACAGTCCATCTCCTTGCTTGCGGGTGGTGAGGAGCGGTTTGGCCTCGGTGAAATAGCCATTTCGCCCAACAATCGTTATGTAGCAGCAGGTCGCTTTGACGGCGAAGGGGCATCATCTCCTGCAACGCTGTATCTGTGGGACTTCCATACAGAGGAACGCCTTCAATCGCCGCAACAAACGGAATCCTTTAACGCCGTGCTTGCGGTAGGCTTTAGCCCCCATTTGGCACAAATTCTAATGGTTACAGGTGGGGGGACATCACGCTGGCAGTTCAACGAAGGGGAGCAATCCTTAACGCTAGTGCAAAACGCATCCACCACGAGCAATAGTAGCCGGTGCAGCGCCGCTATTAGTCCAGACGGCACAACAGCTCTGTTCGGTGAACGCGCCCGCTGGCGGTATTACGTCATTGAAGAGGCAAACCTGGAACAGATAGCAGGCGATTCACAAAACGAGAACACAAATGCGTGCCACACAGATGCCACCTTCACTTACGATGGTGCCTATTTTGGCTCGATTGAGGACCAGGGACAGGATGAATCAGTTTTTGTGGGGGAAACCATCTTTCGCAGCTTTGGACGGCCGTTTAACAAAAGCGTTTCCGGCGCTATTGACCTGGCGATATCGGCGGATGGCAATATTTTGATGCTGGGTTATGAAAACGGCCGTGTCGAACTCTATGATTACAACGATCGACGCGGAGGGCCACCGCTTATTTACGGGCTGGATGCCCACAACAGCATGGCCCACGCCGTTTTCTCGCCAGATGGCACCATTGTCGCCACCAGCAGCCCACAGGAAGGCACTGTTCGGCTATGGCGGGCCGAAGATGGCGAATCGTTGCTCGAGCTGGAGAGTGAAGCCGCTGGTGTCACCTCGCTCATCTTCTCGCAAGATGGCCATTACTTGCTCTTTGGCACGACTGAAGGCGAGGTTCATGTCTATGGGCTAGCAAAAGTAGAATAACAATGGCAGATTAAAGCCACAATCCAAAGAGCATTCTGTATCGTAAGGCATATGGCGTTTGTCATTTACCGGAAGTGGCGTTAAAAATAGTGTGGCGGAGCGTATTGCGCTCCGCCATTTTATTGAAAAAGGAGCCTGTCATGTTTTGCTGCTTAGCAATCCGAAAGATTACCCACATGGCATCTATTTGAAATGTGCAAACGACCCAAATCCGCCACGGACGCTGCCAATAAAAGCTGGCCTCGGGCTTTTTATGGCACGGCCGTTTTCGGCATTGTGACAATAATTGGCCTTTTGGTCTGGTCAGGCTGTTCTCGTCCACCGCAGCTGGCCCTCATCCCTGCCCAGATTTCAACAGCGGTACCGCAAACCACCGCGACCCCGTTACCGTCGCCAACGGCCGTTCCCAGCCACACCGCCACCGCCACCCTTTGGCCGACGGCTTCGCCAACGCCACTGCCAACGGCCACACTCCCAACCGCCACGGCCACAGCCACCGTTACCGAGGAACCAACGACAACGCCCTCGGCCACTGTTGAACCCACTCCAACTACAATTACAGCCCCGTCAACCCCGCTGCTCTGGCCAACAACCGTCCCTACGCTGCTGGTTCGCCCACCCACAGAGCTCGACCTAAGCCGCAGCCATCTTTGGTTCGGTCGTCCCGTTGACGGCAACAACAACCCCTCGGCCCCCTACCGCTTCGGAATGACCTACAACCAGCGCCTGTCGCCTCACCGTGGCGTCGACATTGCGAACGGTTTTGGCACGCCACTGTTGGCGGTCGGTGCAGGTACAGTTTTCTACGCTGGTGAGGATATTGAGACGCTGTTTGGACCTAGGCCGGATTTTTACGGCCGTTTGGTTGTCGTCGAAATGGCCGATAAATGGGAAGGACATGTCATCTATACCTTATATGGCCACCTGGAAACGGTGTCTGTTGCGGCAGGCCAGCCCGTTAATCCGGGTGATGTATTAGGCCAGGTTGGCAGTAGTGGCGTCGCCCTGGGCCCGCATCTTCATTTTGAAGTGCGGCAGGATGATCCCTATCCGTACGAGTCGGTGCGTAACCCGGAGCTATGGTACCGCCCATATGCAGGGCGAGGCGTTTTGGCCGGACGGCTGGTAGACCCCAGCGGCTATTTTAGGCCCGGAACGCGAATCAATTTGGATTGCAGTGACGGGGCGCCGCGCTACGTAGAAACCTACTGGGATCAATTCACAGCGCCCGATGACATTCTGGTCGAAAATTTCGTCATCAGCGACTTGCCCCCGGGCACCTGTCGGGTTTGGGTCGAAATAGCCGGGGAACTGGTTGAGCAGACTGTGGAGATTTTGCCTGGGGAGTTAAGCGGGGTTGTCTTGCAGGAACGGCCGTAGCTATCCCCCTAAACCAATTGGCTATTTTGTCGTTCTCATGCCCTCCGTGCCACAAAAACCTTACGGGTAAGCTTGGAAAATATCGTCATCGCAATTGGTTGCTCTGGCTAAAAAAACCTGGCTTGACCTTCCACCTACTGGAAGGTGTATGATTGGTTGATGAGGAATCAATAATGCAAATGAAAGCGTACGTTCAGCAAACCAATTTGGCCGCAAAAACCATCCGATATTATGAAAAAATCGGCTTATTGCCACCAGCAAAAAGGCTGGATAATGGCTACCGCGATTACAATAAGGCGGACGTGGCGCGTGCTAAACTTGTTGCCGGAGCGCGGCGCCTCGATTTTTCACTGGATGAAATTCAAGAAATTCTGGATTTACGCGACCAGCGGATAGCGCCTTGCCGGGTTGTATTAGACCTATTGTCAGAAAAGGCAGACGAAATCAGCCGACGAATTTCCGAGTTGCAGCGCATGGAGAGTGAATTGCGCGCGTTGCATCGTCTCGGTCACACGTTCCCCCTAGATGACATAGACGGCAAATCCTGCGTTTGTCACTTGGTTAGCGACCGCAGCGAAAACCAATCATTGTAGGAAAGCTGCATGGATTCCGAAATTGTCACACGCACCAATCTAACCTGTCCAGAATGCGGCTTTGTCGAAGCATTAGACATTCCTCATGATTATTGACTGGCATTTCATCCCTGCCCCAGTTGTGGCACTAGATTACGGCCGTTACCTGGCGACTGCTGTGTTTTTTGCTCTTACGGCGACGACCACTGTATTAGCAAACAAAAAGAAGCCCTAGAGTGAGGCGATCATGAACCAATTTGATTTAATCGTTATTGGCGCAGGTCAGGGTGGACTGCCCGCTGCGGCGCTGGCCGCCCGTATGGGGGCCAATGTCGCCCTGGTGGAAATGAGCGAAGTCGGCGGTACCTGAGTGAATGAGGGGTGTATCCCCACCAAGACCTTGTTAAGGTCTGCTGAAGTGATGCGCCTAGTTCTCAGTGGCGCTTTTGAGTTTGGCGT
>CBDUOF010000191.1:0-9980 GCA_965368765.1 uncultured Anaerolineae bacterium
GGCCGTTTGTCAACAGTTCGGTTCGTGCCATAGATTAATACGAGGTAATTATGAAAATCCTAAGCCCCGCTCTTTGAGCGAGACAAATCGGTTATGTCCAATAATGATATGGTCCAGCACATCAACGCTCAGCAGCGTGCCAGCTTCTACAATTTGCCGGGTAACACTCACATCTTCCGGAGAAGGCGCAGGATCGCCGGAAGGATGATTGTGGGCCACTATAAAAGCAGCTGCATTTTCTTTGATTGCTGCCCGAAACAGCTCCCCAATACGAACAACAGACGTATTTAGACTGCCCACGTAAATAGTTGGCGTTGCCAGAACTTGATTTCTTGTATCCATTAAAATCAGCCGAAGATGCTCCTTCTCCAAAAAGCACATTTCCGACATTAACAAGTTGGCGGCGTCTGCTGGGGAGGTCACGCGTGGCTTTTCTTCCGGTGCACTGGTCAGCAAGCGACGGCCGATTTCCAGGGCGGCTTTGATCTCCACTGCCTTAGCCGGGCCAACGCCTTTTACCGCCATTAATTCGGCGATAGAGGCTCGGGCCAATCCAGGCAAGTCTTTGAACGTAATAAGAAGTCGTTCGGCCAACCGCAGAACATTTTCACCACCCACGCCGGTACGCAAAAGAATAGCCAGTAATTCGGCCGTGGAGACAGCGCGTTCGCCAACATGCATCAGCCGTTCGCGGGGGCGGTTACGCTCCGCCATGTCTCGCATCATAGGAACATAAGTAGGGGGTTGGCTGCTATCTTTGCTAGGCATCTGGATTGCTTACCAGCTCAAGTAATTCTTCCCATTCATCGGCATCCAAGTGCAAGGTAATGCTGCCAAGCTCCACATGGTATATGAAGCCATCATCTTCAGGGCTGCGCCAAACGGCAAAATTTTCGGTTTCAGCAACCATATCGACTTCAAGTTTTTCATCTTTGCTCATCTAATGTTGTTTCCTTTTATGCATCGAGATTTTAAGGCACGACGGCCGTACCATGCCAATATTGTATGGTCGGTTAACAGATTCTACCAAAAATGGTTATGCGGCGGTTGCTGTATTGTCTTGATTTTCCTGGTTGTTGGTTAACACAGGGGGGGAGGCTGGTGGAACGGCCGTATTCCCCGATGTCTCTACCTTTTCAAACGGCATCAAATCATCGGAAAATGGATCCCGATCCGTTAGCTTGCAGTAAAGGTACATCCACACCAGCCGAATAGTGGCCAGTACCGGGGCGGCCAATAAGATACCTAAAATCCCTCCGACGCTGGCTCCCCCTAACACACCAAGCAGGATGACCAACGGGTGCAGCTTCAAGTGGTGACCAATGATGCGGGGCACCAAAAAATAGTTTTCAAACTGATAGATGAACCCATAAATTCCCAGCACGAGCACAGCGAACCAAAACGGCGACATCAGACTACCCAGCCAGCTAGCATCTGCCTGGATGGCGGCAATAATGACAGCTGGAATGGCTGCCAAAATTGGGCCAAAGGTGGGAATAAGCTCCATTAATCCGGCGATGAGCGCCAATGTAATGGCATTGGGTAATCCAATAATAAGCGCCACGACAAAAATAATGGTGCCAACCACGACACAAAGCACCAGCTGTCCCCGCAGGAAGGCATTCCAGGTAATGCTAATTCCCTCACTTAACCGATACAAATCTCCCTGGTAGGAACGAGGTGCCATCTCTACCAATGACTCAAACAACAAATCATGATCTTTTACAAGGTAAAACGACAAGAATAGCACCATGATGGTCCAGCCAACCGTAGAAATTGTGGCTGTAGCCAGACTGCCAAAAATGCTGATGGTTTGTCCACCCAGGGTCTGCACCACATTGACCAGGTTGCTGCTCAATGAAGAAAAAAGCTGATCCAGCGACAGCTGATCGATTGGTAAAACAATATCATCTGCCAGAACAATAGGATCCTGAAAAAACTCACCGATGTCGCGGATGTATTGGGGTGTGCGCTGAATAAAATTTGACACCTGGGTGATGATGGGGTTGATGGTGCTTACCGGAATAGAAACCAGGGCCGTTACCAGCAAAATGTAAATCACGGCTATTGACAGATTGCGGCTGAGGGGCGTTCGGTTTGTTAGTTGCGTGACCAATGGTTCGATAAGGTAAGCCAGGATCATTGCCATGCTCAAGGGAACCAGCAGCAGACGGAAACGGTACAGTGCCAGCGACAGCACGATGAGCATGATCATCAAAATGAGGCGTTTATTGTTTGCACTCCACGGAGGTGAAGCGGGACGGGATCGGTCTGATCGTTTCATTACGGTTCTACATTCCTGTATGTGGTGATAGACGGCCGTTTATTGCTGAGAAGAAAGATCAATCTGATTAAGACACACACTTGTAATTATACAAACTATTGTACCGTTAAAAACCTGTCAATAAGTATGACGTATTACCTACATATTAGCTTGCATTTTCTAAAAGGAGCTGAAACAACAAAGCCCAGACAATGGTTTGCCTGGGCTTTGGTATTGCTGAGAATAATTAACTGGTGCCAAAGCGCTTCCAACTGAAACAAGCGCCTCTTTTCCGCCTACAAGAATTGAGATGCAAGCGAGCAAAACCAATTGAGCGTGTGGCTAACGACGATTACCGCCACCGCTGCGTCCACCGCGATTATCGCGCCCACGGTTATCGCGCCCGCGACCACCGCTTGGACGTGGTTTTGGCTTGTCGTCTTCACGCGCTTCTTCTAGCGTATATCCCTCAAGTACGGCCTTGCGGGAGAGACGAACCTTGCCGTCTGGCGTTACATCCGTAACCATGACCATCACCTCATCACCAAGTTGCAGGGCATCTTCCACTCGCTTGACGTGGTCGGCTGAAATTTGGGAGATGTGAACCAATCCATCAGTTCCAGGTAGAAATTCAATAAACGCGCCAAAGTCGGTAATGCGCACCACCTTGCCTGGGTAAATCGTTCCCGGTTCGGGTGATTTTGTCATCGCATCAATTTGCTTCACTGCCATTTCGGCTTTGGGCCCATCAACGCCAGCCACAAAGATGGTGCCATCTTCCTGGATGTCAATGGAGACCTCAAACGTTTCCTCAAGGCTACGAATCGTTGCGCCGCCCTTTCCAATAACTGCCCCAATCTTTTCGGGGTCAATTTTCACAGAAAGCATACGAGGCGCATTCTCATTTAATTCTGAGCGCGGTTCGGCAATGGTTTCCAGCATATTGGCTAAAATGTGCATCCGGCCTGCATGCGCTTGTTCCAATGCTTGCGCCATCAGCTCTTTGGTCAGCCCTGCAATTTTGATATCCATTTGCAAGGCAGTAATACCTTCGCTGGTGCCAGCAACTTTAAAGTCCATGTCGCCCAGGTGGTCTTCCATGCCCTGAATGTCGGTGAGGACTGCGAATTTTTCACCATCAGTTACTAGACCCATCGCCACACCGGCGACCGGACGCTTGATCGGTACACCACAATCCATCAACGCCAGGGTAGAGGCACAGACGCTGGCCTGGCTGGTGCTGCCATTAGAAGAAAGCACTTCAGACACCACGCGAATGGTATAAGGGAACTCTTCTTCCGAGGGAATCATGGGGCGCAAGGCGTTTTCGGCCAGTGCCCCGTGGCCAATTTCGCGCCGTTTGGGACCGCGCAGGAACCAGGTTTCACCGGTGGAGAAGGGAGGGAAGTTGTAATGGTGCATGTAGCGAAGCGTTGTGTTGCCGTTGAGTCCTTCTATCTTTTGTGCTTCACGTGGCGTGCCCAAGGTCGCCAAAGAGAGTACCTGGGTTTCGCCACGCTTAAAGAGGCCAGAACCATGCGTGAGCGGCACAATGCCGATTTCAGAGGAAAGCGGCCGTACCGTGGTGTAATCACGGCCGTCTGGACGAATGCCCTCATACAAAATGCGGTCTCGAATCGCTTTTTTCTGCACGCTGGTGATGACTTCACGAACGCTCTTGAGATCCGTCGTTTCGTCCATTTCAAAGAAATCGTTGACGATCTCTTCGCGCAATTCGCCCATTTCGTCATTGCGCTCGTAGCGGTCAGTGGTGCTGGCAATAATGTCACCAATCCGGCTGCCAATGCGGTCTTTTACGGCCGTTTCCAGCTCTTCATCGGCAGAACTTAGGACAACTTCATCCTTTTCTTTGCCTACTTCAGCCCGCATTTGCTCAACCATTGCGATAAATGGTTGCATCGCCTGATGGCCAAAGTCCAGAGCGTCGACAAGGACGGACTCTTTTACTTCGTCAGCACCAGCTTCTACCATGATGATGGCATCTTTTGTGCCGGCGAGGCGCAGGTCCAGCTTGCTGTTTTCCATTTCAGGGATAGTAGGGTTGGCCACAAACTCGCCGTCGATATAGCCGACCCGGACGGCACCAATGGGGCCAGCCCACGGCGTATTGGAGATGTGCAATGCAGCACTGGCAGCGTTTACTGCCATGATATCCAGATGGTGAACGCCGTCGGCTGAGAGCGTGCTGGTGATGATCTGGACTTCGTTGCGCATTCCTTTGGGGAATAACGGCCGTAACGGCCGATCCGTCAACCGCGAGATCAAAACCGCTTCAGTCGTGGGACGGCCTTCGCGCTTGAAATAGCCGCCAGGAATACGGCCGCCCGCATACATCTTCTCTTCAAAATCCACGCTTAGTGGGAAAAAATCAAGCCCTTCGCGCACAGATTTCGACATGGTAGCGGTAGACAGCAACATGCAGTCGCCCGCTTGAATGGTAACCGCGCCGCCAGCTTGCCCAGCAAGCTTGCCCGTAGAAACCGTAATTTCCTCATTGCCTATGCGGCAAGTAAAACTCTTTTCAGAATACATAAAAAATAACCTCCATAAAGGTTAGGAGCTTAAGAAAAGCAGGTCGCGATACGCAAACCATTGGAAAGATTGCACCATGCAATCTGCCCAGGTTTCAGGCGGCAAAGTTTACTTCGTTTGAAACACTTTTCTGTTCACTGTTTTATTGGAGGGGATGGATTAGGGACTGGGGATTGGCACATACGCCGTCGTTTAAACGTAGGTAACAATACCCAATTCCTAAACTGCCGGATCCACTCCAACGATAATAAAAGAGAGGGGCGATGTACTCGCCCCTCGTAAAAACCTTCTTAATTAACGGCGCAGGCCCAAACGGCCCAAAATCTCGCGATACCGTTCTGGATGGCGTTTCCGCAGGTAAGCCAGTAGACGCCGCCGTTTACCGACCAGCTTCAGCAGACCCCGGCGTGAGCCTTCGTCATGTTTGTGAACACGCAGATGCTCTTGCAGCTGCTTGATTCGCCGATCAAAGATTGCGATTTGTACTTCAGCAGACCCTGTGTCGCCTTCGTGTACTGCAAAATCAGTAATCAGTTCGGCTTTTTCTGTACCATTTAATGGCATAAGGTTGATCCTCCAAAATTTTTGATTTAGCCTGTTGGCCGTCGTGCCGATGTCGTCGCACCGCCAAGCCATCGCAGATTATAGCCTAATCAGACCACTTTACAAAAATCAACCGATAAGCCGGAATTCCAGCCCTGCTTCACTTAACCAAAGGATATAGAATGTAAAAATTGCGGGGGCTGACGCGGCGTTGCCGTCTGTTCATAGGCATAGGCCAGCCTCAGTAGGGTTGGCTCTTGCCAGGCCCCGCCAATGAAGGAAATGCCGACGGGCAGCCCAAAAACGTAGCCTGCCGGAACCGTTATACTGGGATAGCCGGCAACGGCCGCAGGTGAGGAGCTCGCGCCACCGTAATGATCGCCATTGATCCAATCGGTGTACCAGGCTGGGCCGCCAGTAGGTGCTATGATGGCATCCAGCTGGTGCGTTTTTAGCGTGGCGTCTACCCCTTCTTCACGGGCCAGTCTACGGCTGGTAGCCAGCGCTTCGAGATAGGCTTCATCCGTCAGGTCTGGCTTGGCCTGGGCAGATTCAAACAGCTCCTGGGCAAAGTACGGCATGACGGATTCCTTGTTTGCCTCATTAAAAGAAATCAGGTCTGCCAGGGAGCGGGCGATAACTGTTTCAGGGGTAGTCGCAAGGTAGCTGTTTAGGTCATGCTTGAATTCATGCAGCAGTACCTCAAATTCGGGACCATCAAGTTGTCCTTTGGTTTCAATATTGGCCGGATCGATGATGATTGCTCCCTGCTGGCGCATGATGTCAATCGCTTGCTCTATGACGGCGTCGACTGCAGGATTGCGGCCAAAGAAGTTACGCGAGACGCCGATTCTGGCCCCTTTAAGACCTTTTTTGTCCAGAAATTGCGTGTAGTCAGATAGGCTGTGACCGACACTGGCTTCTGTTGCGGTATCGCGCGGGTCTCTGCCGGTGAGGATGCTCAGAAGGATAGCGGCGTCCCGCACCGTGCGGGTCATCGGGCCAGCGGTGTCCTGGCTGTGGGAGATGGGCACAATGCCGGAACGGCCGATCAGGCCGACCGTTGGTTTCACGCCCACAATGCCATTGACATGGGAAGGACAAACAATTGAGCCATCTGTTTCGGTGCCGATGGCGGCGGCACACAGGTTGGCCGCGACGGCCACGCCAGAGCCAGAGCTGCTGCCACAGGGGTTGCGATCTAATGCGTAGGGATTGCGCACCTGGCCTCCCGCGCTGCTCCAACCGCTGCTGGAGCGAGAGGAGCGAAAGTTGGCCCATTCACTGAGATTGGTTTTCCCCAGAATAATAGCTCCGGCGGCGCGCAGCTGTTCGGCGACAAAACTGTCCTGGCGGGCAAAGTTTTGCGCCAACGCCAGCGATCCCGCAGTGGTGGGCAAGGGGTCACTGGTTTCAATGTTGTCTTTAAGCAAAATGGGAACGCCATGGAGCAAGCTGCGTGGACCACTGGCCAGTCGCTCGGCGTCCAGGGCCTCTGCAGCCGCGAGCGCGTCTGGATTGAGGGACAGAACGCTGTTCAGGTGCGGACCGTGCCGGTCAATTTGCTCAATGCGATCCAAGTAGAACTGTACGATTTCTTTCGCACTTCTCTTGCCGTTCCGCATCAAGTCTTGCAGTTGGGTAATGTGCCACTCTTGCATTGGGTTTCTGCTTCCTTCTTTTATGCGCTCTATCGTTAATTCAAATCAAACTGCTCATACTCGTTTTCGGCAGGGAGGCCCCAGACGGCCCAAAAAGTGCCGGTTTTGGGCTGCATGATCGCTGCCCCACAGGATTCGATGTGCATGGGCGGTTTGGCGCGCACGCAGATGGCGTCCGGGTCTCGGGTGAGGGCGATGAGGTCCTGGAGTGTTAACGGCCGTTTTGTCAAAAGCGCCTCCGCTTTCACCAGGCGCGCTTCCGAACTGGCCTGGGAGTCCGCGGGGCGCGCCTGCGAAAAGTGCAGCGTTTCCGGCAGCAGACAGTGGTTGGTATGCACCAGCGGTTCTTCGCCCAGTGGCGTAATGACTTGTTGACTGGACATCGCCTCGACGTTATAGCCCCGGCCGGATTTATCAAACAACAGGTAGTTGTGAGCCCCTGCCAGCTTTACTTCCGTAATACAAGCCAGTGCGTCATCGATGTTGTCTTGCTGAAGCACCTTGCGCACCACGAAGGGCCAGGTGACGCCAATCTGCCCATCGGCTCCCAGCAAGTTGTTGATTCCGACGCAAATACCGTGCGCGTTCATACCGATCTGACCCAGACAGCCCGTGGTGGTGAAAACAAGCGTGCGCGGCGCATCCGTCGGTTGGGCATCCAGCAACATGACAAATTCTGCCGCCGTGTCGTGCATGTCCCACGTTTGGCCAAAGAAGCCAGCGCCGTTGGCCGCCTCATTTGGCACAAGGAATGCCGTGCAGTCGTCGATGGGAAGTCGGGCAAGCTTTTTCTCCTTTTGCCCGGCGCTGTTGTAAACGGTGTCTACAAAGTCGGTAAAGCCCCCCACAATGAGCAGTTCTGCGAGAGAAAGATTGGTGGCATCGGCCAGACCTTGCAGCTCCTGGTAAAGGGTTGGCGCGTATATTTGGTGTTCAGGCAAGCAGGCTTCCGCCAGCGCCAAAACATCGCTACGCGGCATGGGACCACCACTCCATAGCCCGCTGCACACCAGCTGGACCCGCTCGGCGGTGTAGTGGCGGATCTCCTCTCGGTAGGCCCGGCCATGCTGGTGGCCAATTTCATAATGACTGCCCTTAGCGCTCAGAACGCGGATTTTTCGAGTCATCGGATTTCTCCCTGTTTTTTTACTTTTGCTTTCTTTGTTTTTGCCACATAGTCCGGATTTTGCCAATAGATGAGCGTAGCCCAATTGTCTGAATTGCTATCTTCGATATAGTTTTTGAGGAGGCCTTTAACTTCGAAGCCGTTGCGCAACTGCATCGAAAGGGTCGCATCAAAGATGTCACCATCCACGACCTGCTCTACATATTCATGAATGGATAGCTTGTCACGATAACGAGGATAACCTGGCAGCACTCCGCCTGCGACAATGCCTTTGCGGTTGGTTTGCCGTACCAGCGCTTTACGGGCATCGTATAGTCGGCGGCCAATGCGCCTTCCTCGAAAATCTGGATGGACACTGATGTCTGCTCCATAATAATATTGACCTTCGGGATCGTGATTGGTGTAATACCCACCGGCGATGATTTCGTGGAACGTGTGACGAGGGTCCTCGAAGTTGAAATTGTAGAAAAAGCCGGAGCCGAGGGCCACAACACGGCCGTTTACCAATGCCACAAACTCCCCTTCCGGAAAAATCTCGCAATGGGTAAGAAAATGTTCCTCGTTCATCAATTCCTTTGGGCCAAGCGTCGGGAAACAGGCGCGCTGCAATTCCGCTAGCGCAGGTGCAAATTCAGGACGAATGGTGACGATTTCAATTTCTTCATTTAGGTCATTCATCAGATTTTCTCAAATTTGGAGATTGGAGATGAGAAGCTTGGAGATTAAAATGAGCCACAATCTCCAATTTCTAATCTTCCTTAAAATCAGGGTTTTGCCAAAGGATAAGGGCACACCAGTTGCTGGAGCGCGGGTAAACGAAAAAATCTTTGATGGGCCGAATGACCTGGAAGCCGTTCCGCAGCTGCATGGATAGGGTGGGGTCGTAAAGCTCCCCGGCGACAACGTTGACCAGGTAGGTGTGAATGTCCAGTGTGGCTTCGTGGTTGGCATAGCCAGGCAAAACGGCCGCTGCCACAAATCCTTCCTTGTTATATTTTTGAATGACTGCTTTTCGCCGATTGTAGATTTCCCGTCCAATGCCTCGTCCGCGGTAATCTGGGTGGACGGCCATATCGCTGCCGTAGTAGTAGCGGCCGTTCCAATCATGCAAATTACGGCCGTTTTGGGTGTATAAAATATCATCTTCAGTCGGGGGCAGGTTGCCCAGATCTAGATCAGTAAAAATGCCGCTTCCCATGCCCACCACCGTGCTGCCGTCCAGGGCAACAATGGTGCCCTCCGGGAAAATCTGAGCCATCTCGCGCAGTTCTTCAGCCGTGAACTGGTCGTCAGGTGGCATTTGCGGGAAGCAAATTCTAAGCAATTTAGCGACCTGCCTGGCGTGTTTTTCTTCGATTGGTTGGTAGGTGATTTGTTTCACTTTTGATAAGTGAAAAGCGAACAGTGAAAAGTGATAAGTGAAAAGCGAACAGTGAAAAGCGGATAGAAACTTTTTACTTTTTACTTTGTAACTATACAGGCGTCATACCCGCGAAGGCGGGTATCCATCTTCCTGACCAGAGTGGATTCCTGCCTTCGCAGGAATGACAATTATGTTTTGTAATCTTTTCCCAGGGAGACCTGAATAGTTACTTTACTTTTTAACTTTTGACTTCTTACTTGCTACTTTTTACTTCCTCCTAAAGGTTGTTGTTGGGTGATGCAGTGGATGTTGCCACCGCCAAGTAAAATTTCGCGGGCATAAACACCCAAGACTTTGCGATCTGGAAATAACGTTTGGATCGTTTCGAGAGCGGCCGTATCATGCACATCATTAAACTGGGGCACGATGACGCCACCGTTTGCCACGTAGTAGTTGATGTAGCTGCCAGCC
>CBDUOF010000192.1:0-9976 GCA_965368765.1 uncultured Anaerolineae bacterium
TTAGCTTTTGGGCACTTTTTCAAACACTGAAAAACCCTATTTGAGAATAGCGTAAGGGAGATTTCACAAGATTTCGCTCAGGGCAACCAACGCATCTTCGGCGCGGTGGGCCTGAACAAAAATATGGTCGTGGTAGAAGGCGGCGATGACGTTGGCGCTGATGTTCTGTTCGGTGAGCTGTGTGGCAACGGCCGCTGTTAATCCCACCGCTTCTAAACTGGAATGCACCGTCAGGGTGATGCACTTAAGCACGGAATCATAGGCAATGTAGTGCTGATCGGCCCTGGCTTTGGGGATGACGAGAGTGAGCCCTTCGGCTTCCATGAACGAAGCAATTGGTTGTAGTTCGGGGTAGTCACCGTAACGGCCGTTTTCGACAGTACAAAAAACATATTCTTCATCATGTAGGTGCGGGGCCATCGTGGCGAGCAGCTTGCTTAAATCAGTTTCACCTGTCATCTGACATCTCCTGGTTTTTAAGCCATTGTTGCAGCATGACGGCCGTTTCCATCCGCCCCATTTTCTCATATGCCTCACGCTCGTATGCCAGCGACAGGACGGGCATAGCCAAGCCATCGATTTTCACATATTCACGATGTTGGGCTAAATCAGGTGGGCGTTCCCAACGGCCGTTTACCCGCTTCTCTACATCCCCCCTAATTTCAACCCTGATGCCGTCCAGCAGCAACTGTCCAAAATGGGAGCGAATCTGGCCAGTGCTGGAGAAAGCTACTGACTTGACTACAAAATCAGCCAACAATTTCTCTAAAGCATACGCTCCGGCAGCGTCAGTTTGTAAATCAATATCGTTGGGAGTTAAGGGCAGCCCGCGTAGGGCAAATGCGGTGCTGCCGGTGATAGTCCAAAGAACATTTTGCCCGTCCAGCAAAGCTTGTAGCTTTTGCAAAGCGGACAAAAACGAGGCAGGTAAAGGCATAGCTACTCGTCTACCAACCCCAGCTCCTCGGGGATGTGAGAAGTGTCGAAGGGGCTGAAGAGAATACGGCCATCTGGCTCAAAGCGTGTCTTCAAAATGCTGGCGTTGGGCATGGGGATGCTGCGAGAAAAGTTGAGATACCGCTCCATCGTGGCCGGCGTGGCTTCGCGGTAGCCGGTTAAGGTCATCCATAAAAAAGCGCGGAGGAACAAGCCGTGGCTAAACAGGGCGATAAACGACTCCGATGTTTGCCACAAGTTGTCCTCCATCGCACGCACGCGCTTTAGCATTTCGGTAAACGACTCTGCTTCACCCCCTTCCTTTTCAAGCGGATCCATCCGCTCCCAATAGGCGCGGGCATCGGGCCAGCGATCGTTGCCGGTGGTGCCATTGTACTTTTCCGGGTGCAAATAGCTAAACTCTTCGATGGGCCATTCTGCAACGGGGACTGGGTCAAAGCGATTGATGGTAGGAACGGCCGTTTGCCGGGCACGAATGTACGGAGAAACTACAATCAAATCCGGCTTTTTCGTAAAGGCCTGCACAACATAGCCGGCTTCGCGATGCCCCTTCCCTGTCAGTTCAGAGGCTGCCGGATGCGTCGTTGGCAAATTTGCGTTGGATACACTTTCACCGTGTCGGATGAACCAGACTTCTTTGGTCATAAAAATTCCTGCTCGGACGGGATTTGTCATTGCGTAATTGAGGTAATTTGCCTAATTACGCAATGACTACCAAATTATGGATTGACGTACGATTCTACCAGATTTACCAGCTCGTCATCAGGACGGCCGTATCGCTCCTCCACCAAATCTTCGCCAGCGCCAGTCGAAAACATCACAAACGAAGGACATTCATCCTGATACGTTTCAATTGTTTCCAACCCAACAACCTCGCCCGTTTTCGGTGAATAGATCGTCAATTCATACGTCGCATCGTAAATTTCTACTGTGCCCTCTTTGCTGGAATCATCCAATTCATACCCTTCACACGTATCTACCAGCGTTGTTGCTGTACGGGCCAAACAACCAACCAGCTCCACGGTACTGTAGTCGCCATCAATGGCCACCGTCCACGACTCCGGCAAATCAGTTTGCGATGGAAACATCAAATCATAAACATCGCTGTTAACCGTATTTTGTTGAAAAAGCACGATAGGGTGTAAGTCACTGCTGCTGGCATCATATTCAGCCGCCACATCAATCACAGTGCCATTGCACATTTCTGCCAGGTGAAAGCTTTTCAGTTCAGCCGGGTCGCTGGGCGGTTCAATGCCGCTGCTGCCGCCTTCCTCACAAGCCGCTACGCCAAACAAAAGAGACAAGAAGAACAAAATTAACAGGGGTTTTTTCAAAATAAGCCTCCAAAAATGATTAGTAACAGGCATCACAATAATGGCTGCTGCCAAAAGTTGCAATAGTCGATTGTCCTAAAACAGGAGAGGCTAAGAGGAAAAGCCGCAGAGAAATCTGAGAAAAAAGGACGGGTGGGTCACTTAACTCTCAGCTTTCTCTGGGGCTGCGATTTAGTAAGTCGGCAGATTTGGCTCCACTTCTTTGGCCCAGCGATTGATGCCACCGTCCAAATTCCACAGCTTTTTGAAGCCGTGGGCCTGCAGTTCGCGCACGATGTCGGCGCTGCGCGCCCCAGAGCGGCACTGCACCACAATTTCCTGCGCCGTATCCAGCTCATTCAGCCGGTTTACCACCTGCCCTTTGGGAATGAGATGCGCGCCTAAATGGCTCAGGTTAGAGATATCCCACTCGTGTGGTTCACGGACATCTAAAATGTACAGATTGTCGCCTGCATCCAGCCGCGCCTTCAGGGTTGCCGGGGACAGCTGTGGCACTGAATCGCCATTGCTGATTTCAACAGCCGAATAATGACTGTGGTCATGGGCAGGCATGCCGCAAAACTGCTCATAATCGATCAGTTCGGTAACGGTCGGATGTTCGCTGCAGATGGGGCAGTCAGGGTTTTTGCGTAGATTTACCTGGTCAAACTCCATATTCAGGGCATCATACAGCAGCAAACGGCCGATTAACGGCTCCCCTTCACCCAAAATCAATTTCACCGCTTCGGTCGCCTGGATAGCGCCAATGGTGCCGGGCAAAATCCCCAAGACACCACCTTCCGCACAGCTAGGCACCAGCCCCGGCGGTGGGGGCTCCGGGAAGAGGCAGCGGTAGCATGGCCCCTCCTTCGCATAAAATACTGAGGCTTGCCCCTCAAAGCGGAAAATGCTGCCGTAGACGTTGGGCTTGCCCAGCAGCACGCAAGCGTCATTGGTCAGGTAGCGGGTGGGGAAGTTGTCTGTGCCGTCGATAATGATGTCGTATGGCTCGAACAGTTCCAGCGCGTTTTCGGAGGTTAGCGGCACTTCGTAAGTGTCTACCTGAACGTGTGGATTAATGTCCAGAATGCGGTCTCTGGCGCTGTGCAGCTTGGGTCGTCCCACATCTTTGGTGCCGTGGATAATTTGGCGCTGCAGGTTTGTATAATCGACCACGTCGTAATCGACCATCCCGATGCGACCAACGCCAGCGGCGGCCAAATACATGGCCAGTGGGGAACCAAGCCCCCCCGCGCCAATTAGTAAGACGCTGGCGGCTTTGAGCTTCTTCTGTCCTTCCATGCCCACTTCTGGCATGATCAGGTGGCGGCTGTACCGCTCAACTTCTTCATGCGACAGGCTAATGTCGGCCACTGCTGCCGGGTTTATTAAGGTTTTGCTGCTCATAAAATCTCCGTTTATTAATTACTCAATTACGCAGTTGACCAATTACGGACGTTTGTCATTGAGTAAGTTTAGGCCAGATTGGCAATCTGCTCCATCAGCTTCTCGGTATGGGTCAGGCCGTAATTGATCTCTCGCACGTCGCCCTGCCTGTCGATGAGGATGGTGGTGGGCAGGGTGAAAACGCCGTATTTTACGGCCGTTTCCGGGTCCATGTCGGCATCTATTTTTTCTACCACGACGCCATCCCGTCGCTGGTTCAACATCTGCTCCAGATAACGCGCCTGGCTTGGGCAAGCGGCGCAGCTGTCGCTGGCAAAGTACAGGACGGTGGGCGTGTGGGCAACGGCCGTTTCCAAATCTCCCAACACCCGTACATGCCGCCGCTTAAACGTGGCATAGGCGCCCGTACCAATAAATATAAGTAAGGTCGTGATGATGAGTCGTTCAATCATAGTTTTCCGTCGTTGGTGGTCGGTAATGGCTAAACCAATTATCGGATCGGGCTGATGCGGAAGCCAGGCAACCCCAGCCTGTTGAGCTGGTAATAGATAAAACAGCCAGCGCAGAAGCCCAGGAACAAGTTTAGCGCGGCCAAGGCAATAACAAGCCAGACCAGCCCCCAGCCCAGCACGGGCAGGCCCGCTGCCAATGCCAGCACGGCCAGCCCCACAACCACACCCCCGAAGCCCTGGGCAAAACGATGTGGTTCCGGGTTATCCACCATAGCGTCTGGCTTCACCAGCCCTGCGGGGCGCAGGATGTGCTGATAAATCTGTTTGAAGAGGGCGAAGGCGGGAACGGCCGTTCCCACCAGCATCACAATCGCGACAAACGCCGCCAGCCAAAGGTTATTCAGCACAAATGCCAGAATGCTCAAGCCAATGATAAAGGCCTGATTTACCCGCAGCGCCGATTGATCCACACGTCGTATCGGTATTCCACTCATTTCTTTCTCTCCATTTCCGTTTCACGAGGACAGCTTGACGATTTTTTGCGGCTCGCTCACAACTCGTTAAGCCAAAATCGTGAACGATTTCCCTCCAGCAATCGAGGGAATAATCATCAAGGTATCATTTTCGGCAACGGCCGTCTCTGGGCCATCCAGATAGCGCACATCTTCCTGATTCAAATAAATATTGACAAAGCTACGTAGCGTGCCCTCTTCAAACAGATGCTGGCGCAGGTCAGGAAACCGCTGCGTCAGATCATTAAGGGCGCTATTGACATCGCTGCCGTTTACTGCCACCGTAGCGTTGTTGCCGGAATACGGCCGTAGCGGGGTGGGAATTCGAATCGTTGGCATAATCTTCTTTTCTCCTTGTTGCTCTGTAATGACGTAAATGCTCACTTACGCAATTACAAAATGCTAATCAATTTCAACAATCTCTTCTTCAAAAAAGCCAGAGCGATCCGCCGCCAGCTGCCACGATTGGCTGTAGGTTGGTTCGCCCTGTAACACCTGAGTAATTAAATACGAATAGCCCGGCCAGCTGGCCCAGGCCAGATCGCGCGGCGAGGCAACCGGCACGTCGTCCGGGTGACTGTGAAAAATGCCAATCACGTCCAGACCAGCCTGCATTGCTTCCAGCTCGACCGTTTGCCAGGCATTCGGGTCGATGCTAAAGCGAATTGGTTTTTCTGCTTCATTGGGCCAGACATTTTCCAACGGCCGAATTTCCTGCACGGCATTTTTGCCCGCTTGCGCCAGCCCCAGCAGCAGCCCACATCCTTCAAAAGGGTAAGAGGCCTGGCCATGGGCCTTAATCGCATCATGAATCGCTTTGCTCACTATCAACATCTGCACGCTTCCTGCTCAATACATTTTGCCGCAGACTTTGTTTGGCCTTAGTTTACCTAGCGCAAACGTTGTTATCTACGGCTAAAACAAAAACACCTCCCTGAAAGAGAAGGAAGGTGTCTGGATTCAGAACCATCTTCTTATCTTTCAGGTACAGAAGCTCGTTCTGTACTTGACGGAATTAGCACCATTTCGCCAGCCAAGGCTGTCGCGGTTGCTGAGGTCTCATCGGGCCGTTCCCTAAACCTCTCTGGATAAGATTGGCAAACTTATTTGGTTAAACTGATTTCAGGGAAATCAATCTTACAGCGGTCGCCATCTTACCAAAGGTGGAAAGTGCCGTCAATGTGCAAGTTGCCCAAAAACGGCCGTTCCCTTACTGCCACAATTTGTCACTTAAATATTTGAATCCATTGTCCGGCAAAACAGTCACAACTACCCCGGCAGCCAGCTTTTTTGCCACCTTAAGGCTGGCCACAACCGCCGCAGCCGCAGAGATGCCCACAAATAAGCCTTCATTTTTGGCCAGATAACGGGCCATTGCCTGAGCCTCTTCAGTGCGAACGGCCGTCTCGCCATCTGCCAGCCGCTCATCATAAATGCCCGGCTTCAGCGCCGACGGCATATGTTTCAATCCTTCGAGTCCGTGAAACGGGCCATCTGGCTGCATCGCAATCGCTTGAATGCCGGGGTTAAACGCCTTCAGGCGGCGCGTTGTGCCAGTGAAGGTGCCGCTCGTGCCCAAACCGGCCACAAAATGGCTGATGTGCCCTTCGGTTTGCTGCCAGATCTCTGGCGCAGTGGTTTTGAAGTGAGCCTGCCAGTTGGCCGAATTGTTGTACTGATTGGCGTAAAAGAGCGTTGGGTCTTCCGCTGCCAGTTCACGCGCGGCAACAATCGCCCCGTCGGAGCCTTCCAGTGGATCCGTCAGGATGAGTTCAGCCCCGTAAGCCCGCAAAATGGCAATGCGTTCCGGGCTGGCGTTGCTGGGCAAGGCCAGCCTGACACGGTAGCCGCGAGCCGCCCCCAGCATGGCGTAGGCAATGCCCATGTTGCCAGACGTGGAATCTAGCAAGGTCATACCTGGCTGGAGCTGGCCATTTTCTTCGGCGGTACGAATGATGTTGAGAGCAGCGCGATCTTTGACAGAGCCGCTGGGGTTAAACCATTCCGCTTTGGCGTAAATGGCGACACTGTCCGGAATATTGTGGGCAACGGCCGTCTTCCCTAAACGAATCAGCGGCGTGTTCCCGACCTGGGCTTCTAAACGATGGGCAGGCGTTGTGACAGAAGGAAGGATGTGTGTATTTTCGATTGTTGACAACATAAGGCAGGTGTTCCTAAAATTGATTTCTAGACAGGGGCAGCAAGGCACACTACCCAACAAAAAACGGTCGCAGCTTTTAGCTGGCGAGAACAACATGAAGAGCAAACCGAGCTCATTGTTGCTTCGCGAGGGTAGCTACCACCGTCTGCGCATTCACCAACGAATGCATTTCTAGAAACCTGTTTCAGGTTACCGACCGATGGTTAACACCCTCGCTCAATACACCTGCAATATTGTCCAATCATTACTTTCACACTTTTGTTGTTGGCAAACTGCACACTACAGTTGGGAATTGAGTGGGTGAGCGCAGTTTGCAAATTGTTGAATCTGCTTCGAGTATAGCAAAGTGATTTTGCCAGTCAAGTTAGAAAATGATAAACGGACTCGCGTCACTTTTTCCCGCATATGAATTGGATAGGGCGTGAAGTGAGGTTCTTACCGGGAAGGTAAAAGTGAACCATCGTAAGTAGATCGTGGATGCTATTTAAAGAAAAAGAGAAACGGCCGTCCCCACAGAATAGACTATCAACATTTGGCCTGGGCCGTAGGTGAGCCAAATCACATCCCCAATTTGGGGGAAGTATGTGTCGTTAAAAAGCTCCGCCGCCAGGATGAGATCGCTCAACAGAAAGAGGGCTGCACCGACTGCCAGACCCAGAAATTGGCTGTTTTGCAAGGCCAGCCCGGTGGCCATTCCTGCAGTACTGGCTAGCAGCAGCGCATAAGGCAAGGCCGCCTTGTGTAAGGTCGTAGGCTTTTGACCACGATAAACCACAACATACCAGCCCACACCGCCCAGCAACCACCAAACCAGCAAACTGCCCCAGCGGGCAGCGCCATCCACTGCTCCTAACTGGTTGCTAAACTGCCAAATGCCAATCATGTAGCTGATATGCCCCAGACCAAATGAGGCCATACCGCCCAGCACATTTCGTCCCCCTGGCAATACTCCGGCCATGAACAGATCGCCCAAAAAGCCCAGGCTCATCCCCACAGCCAGCCACAGGGCAAAGCTGCTGGCATCGCTTGTGCCCGCCACCACAAACCAGCTCCAGCCCGCCACAACCAGGACGGCCGAAGAAACGAGGCGTGTCCATTTGGGCATGCGCTGCCGCTTATCGGTGGGCCCTAGCAGGAAACCACCAAACAAAATGATGGCCCAAAGCAGCCACAGCGTGATGAACAAAAAGCGCGGGAATGATTGCAGATAGGTTAGCATGCCGAGATTGTATCAGGAATAAAATGACGGCAGTAGCGACAATCTTCAGGAAAAAGCGTGACAACCGGTCAACTCTGTGCAACTTTTTGCCTGCTTTCCGGTAAACTGGTGTAGGATCGTAAAATGACGCTGACAGACGAGCAGCTGCTGCTGCAACAGGCCAGACAAGGAGACGAGACTAGCGCCGCCGCGTTTGGCGAATTGGTGCGTCGTTATCAAACGGCCGTTTTCAACACCGCGTATCGTCTGCTGGGGCGACGGGTCGAGGCAGAAGAGGCGGCCCAGGAAGCCTTCCTACGCGCTTATCGCGCCTTGGATCGATTTGACGTGAAACGGCCGTTTGCGCCCTGGATAAAGCGCATTACCGTAAATCTATGTCTGAACTGGCTGGAAAGCGCCAAAGTGAAGCCCCAAATTTTGGCCGCAGAAATGTCCCGCGATGACCGCCCGGTGGATATGGATGATTGGGCCCAGTCTGCCCCCTCACCAGAGCAAGCCCTGGTCCGTGAGGAGCAGTCGGTGCAGCTGCGGCAGGCTATTTTGGCCCTGCCGCCCCACTATCGGGCCGCCATCGAGCTGCGCCATTTTCAGGAGCTGAGTTATGAAGATATGGCCGAAGCGCTGGAACGGCCGCTTAGCAGCGTAAAAAGTGATTTATTTCGCGCCCGGAAGCTGTTGGCCGAGAAGATGAAAGGGAGTGCGTAATTAAGTAATTGGTAATTGGATGACCAATTACTAATTACCAATTACCAAACAAGCTTATGCAAGAATTTAACGAAGGGTTATTGCACGAATATTTAGACGGTACGCTGGATGACGACACGCGGCAGGCGGTTGAGGCGCATCTGGCCAGTTCTCCGGTGGCGCAGGCCCAGCTGGCTGAGCTGGAGGCATTGTTCAGCAATCTGGATGCGCTGCCCGATCTGCCATTGACGGCCGATTTATCGGTCGGCGTTATGGCCCAGATTGCACAAGAAACGGCCGTCTCAACAGCGTTGCCTCGCTGGCTGTGGGGGGTGTTGTTGGGGCAGGTCGTCATTACCCTGCTGCTGCTGGGGGATATGTGGCGTTTGCTGCTGGACTGGTTGGGGAACGGCCGTCAATTAGCGGCAGAATGGGTCTTGAGTGCACAGCTGCCGACCCTGACGTTTCTGAATGAATTTTGGCTGGAAGTAACGGCCGTTTGGCAGCAGCCCAATCTGCCTAATTTAGCGATCGATCTGCCCCTTGGCCAATGGGCCTTGCTCTTCGGCCTGGCGCTTGTCGTCTGGCTGGCTGGCAATCGCCTGCTGTTCACGGTAGATTAGAAATTGACTGTTCACTGATCACCGACTTTCGGAGGTTCACATGGCTGAAGGATTACAACTCATCATTATTATCTTATTTAGTTGGGGGACGCTGGCGGCGCTGCTGGTGCTGCTGCCCGCCTTGCTGCCTGGGCGCGTGCAGAGGACACAGCAGATTGCCCAAAGCAGCCCCGGACGGGCATTTGTGATTGGGCTGGTGAACCTTCTTTTTTTTGGCGTGGTGATTGCCATTTTTACCCAGGGCGGTGAGTTCGGTGGCCTCATTGCAGCAATTTTGCTGATGGCGCTGTTGGCGATAACGGCCGTTGGCCTGGCGGGCATTAATCAGATTGTGCAGGGGCGGCTCTATCCAAAAAGTGAGGGAGTGAAGGTGGGGTTGAAAACGGCCGTCTTGCTCATCGCCGGAGGATTGGTGCCGCTGCTGGGCTGGCTTGTCCTAACCCCCATTTTGCTGCTGATCAGCCTGGGCGCAGCCATCATCGCCCTGGTACGGCGCCGACCAAAACCCCAACCCGCTCAACAGGGCACCATGCTAGATTAATTAATTTACCTGTGGAAATATGCTTCATAAGTGCCGGTCGGACGGTAGCCCAACCGCTTCGCTAACCGGACAGATTCTGGATTAGCGGCATCCCAATTGGGGTGCAG
>CBDUOF010000193.1:0-9889 GCA_965368765.1 uncultured Anaerolineae bacterium
GCCAGCAGCACTACCAGCACCATTTGAAAACTCCGCCGGATTAGATAGTTGGTCATGTTTATTCTCCTTCTCAGACTTGAACTAGGGTTTGTTCTGGTGGCAAGAGATGCTGCTAGCATCTATTATCACGTTTATCAGTTTAGGAGAAGTTACGGGATAGAACTGCTGATGATCTGTATCAAAACCGTATCAAACATATTTTTTTATGCTGCAAACGGGATATTTTGGTAACATGCGGTGATTCGAATAAAAAGTTGCGTAAGTCGGAAGCATAAATTTTGGCTACGAACTTGTGATTAACTCTTGAGGTTACGTGTGGGCAATCCCTTTCAGTTGGCAGACTTATTGACACAATTTATTAAGCGCTCTGGCTACACGCCGGGTCAGCTGGCGAAGTTGTCTGGTGTGCCGAAGCCAACGATTGTGAATTGGATGGAAGGACGGGTTAGGCGGCCACGGACGTTGAATGATTTGGTGCGGTTAACGGCCGTTCTCCATCTTACCGAATTAGAGGCATCGCAACTGCTGCAATCGGCGGGGCATCCCAGCATTGCTGAGCTTCGGCTCGATCTGCAGCAGATGCCGGATGAGCAGCTGGCCAAGCTGATAGCTCATTGGGAGCAGAGAGCGGCTGCTTCGAACGAGACAGCTCCTTTTCAGGCAATGGCGCATTTGCCCTATTTTGTGGGGCGCGTTGAGGAGCTGGCGCAGCTGGAACAGAGCCTGGTGGCCGATGCCCATGCGGCAATTTACAGCATCCAGGGGATGGCGGGCGTGGGCAAGACAGCGATGGCGGCTCATTTGGCTTATCAGCTGCGCACACATTTTGCAGATGGCGTGTTGTGGGCCCGGGTAGATACATCGGACACGATGTCGATTTTGAGCACGTTTGCCAGCGCGTATGGTTTGGACGTACGCCAATATGGGGACGTCGCCAGCCGCAGCCGAATTGTGCGCGAACTATTGGCCAATAAGCAGGCGCTGCTTATTCTGGACAATGCCCAAAGTAGTGAGCAGGTGAAACCATTGCTGCCTCCGACCGGCTCATGTGCGGTTTTGGTGACCACACGACGACATGATCTGGCAGTGACCAGGGGAGCCAAGCGGTTTCTGCTGGGACCTTTTGATGCTGCCAGTGAGGAGTCGGTGGCGCTGTTTGTGAAGGTTTTGGGAGCGGAGCGGACCATGGCAGAACGGCCGTTATTCCTTGAACTCGCGGAACTGCTGGGCCATTTACCACTGGCAGTGTCGATTGCAGCCGGACGCCTGGCGTATGAACCAGGTTGGTCCACGGCCGAATTTTTACAGCGAGTGCGCCAGGAACGACGGCGTCTGATTGAGCTGGAAAGTGAAGATCAAAGTGTGCGGCTGTCCTTTAACACCAGCTTCCAGCAGCTTTCCACTGAGCAACAACACTTTTTGGCCACGTTAAGCGTGTTTGCCGGAGATGATTTTAGCAGTGAGGCGGCGGCGGCGGTGGCTGATTTGCCGCACGACGTGGCGCAGGATCATTTGCGCAAGTTGTATGCCCTGTCATTGGTGCAGGCAGGGCGGCAGCCTGATGTTGGCAGCCCTAATCGCTACCGGCTGCACCTGTTGCTGCGGGATTATGCCGGGCAGCTGTTGGGGGAGAATACGGCCGTTCAAGAGCGACTCGTCCACTACTTTGTTGCCTTTGCCCAGGCACACCACCTTGATTTTGCGACGCTGGATTTGGAGCAGAAAAACGTGTTAACGGCCTTGCAACTGGCAGAACAGTTGGCACAGACCTCGGAATTTGTAGCGGGCGTGCTGTCGTTTTACCTGTTTTGGGAGGCGAAAGGATTATATAAGCTGGCAGGCACGTTTTTGGAAAGGGTGGCAACGGCCGTATCTGAGCAGGATGATCCGATGATTCAGCTGCGACTTTATCATTACCAGGGCCGACTGGCGCAACGGCGCGGCGAGTACATTGAAGCCGAAGCGCAGTATGAGGCGGCTTTGGTGCTGGCCCGGTTGTTGGAGGCAGAAACCCATTTGAGCCATTTGCTGCGGGCACTCGGGGTGCTGGCAGCGCGGCGTGGCGATTACGTACTGGCTGAAGCATATTACAAAGAGGGCTTGGCCCTGGCCAAATCTTTGGGACATGGCGGTATTGTCAGCAACTTTTTGCGCGGGTTGGGCGTGCAAGCGTACATGCGCGGGGATTTTGCTCGTGCCGAAGCATTTTACGAAGAGGGGCTGGCACTTATCGGGATGCTGGACGAAGAAGCGCCCGATGCCAAAGGGCAAGGTGGCATGTTGTGGGGACTAGGCGTGCTGGCGCAAGAGCAGGGAAATTTGGCGCAAGCACAAAACTATTTTGAGCAGTCGCTGGTTTTGGCTCGGCAGGTGGGCCAGCAGGAGCGGGTAATTTTGCTGCTGCGCATGTTGGCCGATGTGGCGGTCGTGCAGGAATTGCCAGAGAGAGCGACGGCATATTGGCAAGAAGCATTGACCCTGGCGCAGGATATTGGGCATCGCTGGCAGGTAGCGCGCGTATTGAGCGAGTGGGGAGAGTTTCAAATTCAGACGGGAGAAACGGACGTTGCCCATGCAACATTCCAAGAATTATTCCGCTTGGCGCGTATATTGCAGAGTCAGGAGTTGGTAGCAGTCGCGCTATATGGCCTGGCCCGGGAAACGGCCGTTCGTGGCGATATTGCTGCTGCCAGGGAGCATGGGCACGAAAGCCTGGACACGTTCATTGCCATAGGCCATGCCAAAGTACAGGAGGTACAAGCGTGGCTAAACAGTCTTGCCCAGACGTCCAACTAAGATGTGCTTGCCAGGAAGTTGGTGATGCAAAAAGAGCAGTGGCGCTGACAGCCACTGCTCTTTTATTTAACATAATGTATTAAATGCTAGCTGGACATTGTTCGCTCTTACTGCTGCAAATCATATTCGTAGATATTGTACAATTCAGAGCTTTCTGTTGGATCAACCCGGAAATTCAAGATTTCTGGACGCGTTGCGGCGACCTTTAATCGTAAGAACAGCGGAATGATGGGCACCTCTTCGCTGAAGATGCGCTGGGCCTCTTTGTGTCCTGCTTCGTAGTCAGCGGTGCCTGGTAATGAGCCAATTGCCAGCCGACAGGCATCATCGAAGGCGGCATTGCGCCACCCTGTATTGTTGGGGCCACCCCAGCCAGATGGATGCAGTTCTGCGTCTTCCACCGGGCCTGGAATCTGCCACGAACCGTATAGTTCGCAGGCAGGTTCAGTGTCTGAAAACCAGGCAAATTCGGCCAAGTCGAATTGACGGCCAAAGAGTGGGCCGTCGGGGCCATCGGCAAACCATTCGCTGGCAGCCAAGTAGTTTAGCTGTACATCGATGCCACATGCCAGCATATTTTCTTTGAAGATTTGGGTAAGCTGCTGGCGCATCTCGTTGCCACTATTTGTTCCCAGCGTGACGCTGAAAGGTTCGCCTGCAAATTCATTATTAGGTCCGCCCGGGTATTCACGAATGCCGTCATTATCGCTGTCGATAAAGCCAGCATTATCGAGCAAGGCATTGGCCTGAGCAACATCGTAAGGCCATTCGGTTAATCCGTCGGGGAAGAGGGGATGTACAGTGGGCACATAGCTGTGTATGACTTCCGAACGGCCGTACAAAATGCTGTCTACCATGCTTTGGCGATCGGTACACATCGTCATTGCTTGCCGGACCCTTACATCCTCAAACCAGTCCGGGCGACCCACATTATCCCCATAGTCGCCAGCCGAATCGATACCGAAGTCGATATGTTCGTAAACCGTGCCGGTCTGGAAATAGGTGGTGAGCAAGCCATTATTTTCTGCCTCAATGAGGAAGGGAGATTGACCAGCATCTAAGCCTTCTTGTGTCGCAATGTCGCACTGGCCAGAAAGCAGCTGGGCGACAAGCTGGTTGGTATCGGGAATGAACTTGTAGGTGACGCTGTCCAGGTAGGGCAAGCCTTCATCGGCACGGTAGTAAAATTCATTGGGTTCCAGGCGAATATGATCGCCCGCGACCCATTCCACTACCTGGAAGGCGCCGTCACCCACGGGATAGCGGCTGGATTCCTCGGCTTCGAGCAGTTCCGCCGCAGTGAGGCTACCCCAGACGTGTTCTGGTAACGGCTGCCAAAAGTTGGTGAAATAAGTTGAATCCATATAGCCTGGAACGGCCGTCCAGCGAGTCGATAGCTCTCCAATGGCTTCATAGCTGGCGGTCCGCTCCGTAACGTACTGCTGCCAGGGGGTATCTGGGTCACCCATAAGTGCAAAGCTATAGACAGAATCTGCGGCAGTGACGGCCGTACCGTCTGACCAGGATCGTGGCTTCATGGTGAAATCAACCACCATCTGTTCCATCATGACGGGCGTACCGTCAAACGCAATCTCTTCACCTGCGGCGTTGATGAGTACAACCCCTTCTTCCAGCGTCACGACGGCATCAGAGACATCGCGCACAAGCGTACCTTCTTGTACTTCTACTAGATTGATGATCGCATCGCCATCGGCCAGGCTGGGCAACTTTTCCAGCCCTTCGGCCTGGTAATCAAAAGAAAGAGAGGTGATGTTGTTGGTAAAGATGGCGTGCTGCACCGATTTTGAGGCCAGCATGGTGCTGCCATAGGGATACAGCGTGTCTGGCTCTTGTGCCAAACAGACAACCAAATCTTTAGGCGGAAGCGGTTCATTGGCGGCAATCGCTTCAATAACTGTTTCGGTGACGATTCGCGTCACTTCTACTGGCTCTCCGGCGACGGTGAGCGTTTCGGTGACGATACGGGTAACGGTTACCGGTTCTGTACCCGGCTGGCAAGCGATGAGGCTGGTGAGCCCCAAAAGTGTGAGGATGGCTGCAACGAGCCATCGTTGTTTAATTAACATGGTTTTGGCTCCAAATGTTTAATTGTTCTGTCTTGCTTGGGACGCAAAGGGCAGAAGGATTTTTAAGAACAGAATGCCATTTTCATCCTCCTGTTGACTGGCGTCAATGGGAGTTCAGTTACCTGTCGTCGTGAGCCGTTTTAGTAGGGTGTTTTTACAGGGGGTGCGTGCTGTTAGCCAGCGTCGAGGGAAGCCTGTTTGGCACAAATTTCCTACTTGCTCAATTTTGCACGCCACTACTTTGCATGACGCTGTTACTGGCTGCTGTATACTTTGGCGATGCCGGGGATTGTGCGTAGGGTTTCCAATAGGTCGGGGCAGCTTCGGGTACGGCCGTTTGGGAAGGCCATCTTCAAATCCTGCCCACTGATCATAATCATCAGGCCGTCCTCACCTTCATACTCATTCACCTTGTTTAGCACCCTGCGGCAGGCGGCCTGCCAGTTACCGACGGGGCGCACCTCTACCACAACGGTCTTGCGAACCAGGTTGATCTGGCGCGTGGGGGACGGGCTGACGAGCTGTGGTTTGGCTGGCGCCGCTTGTTGAGCGATGCCATTGCCGGTGGCAGCAGGTGCCGAAGGAATGGGTTGGGCAATCGGCTTTGCGGCAGAATCGTCGTCGAAGTTGGGTGGCGGTGGGGGGAGATGGCTATTGTTAGCGGGAACGGCCGTATCTGGTGCTGTTGTGGTGGACGTCGCTGCTGCTTCGGCATAGGAAGCAGGGGGCGGTGGTGGGCTGATATGACGCCCATTGCCGTTGCCGTTGGTTTTGGCGGGAACGGCCGCTTGTTTGGCCTGCTTTTCGGGCTTCCGTGTCTGGCGAGAAGCGTCAGCGTCCTGGGCAATCTCCAAATTCGTCTCAATTCGATCCACAATCAGATTCACGTCTTCACCCTTCAGCTGCACCTTGCCGGTCACCAGCATCACCTGGTCAACGGCAACATCCTCCCGACACGCTTTCCAGGTTCGGGGGAACAGCACCAGGTCGATTTTGCCATCCAAATCTTCCAGCGTGGCGAAGGCCATCGGATCACCCTTTTTGGTGGTGAGGGGGCGCAGCGTGCTTATCATTCCGGCCAGCCGGACTTGCTTTCCGTTCCAGTTTGTGTCGATATCGCCGATGGTGGCATTGGTGCGCGGCTGCAGCATGGCCAACGGCCGTTCTAATGGATGTTCAGACACATGGACTCCTAGCGCTTCTTTTTCCCACTCCAGCAGTTCTTTGTGCTTGATGATGGGTTTAATGGTTTTTGGATCGTGCAACAGATCGACAGCGATTTTTAGGTCCGGGGTGCCGCCGCCGCCAAACAGGCTCATTTGCCCAGAGGAGGCTGCAGCCTGTTCGCTGCTGCTAAAATTAACGATCCGATCAAGTGCATCGACAAATTGAACCGGGGTTCCCCAGGCATCAAAGACACGCCCTTTGGCCATATATTCCAACGGCCGTTTACCCACCCGCTTCAAATCGACGCGCTCGCACAGCTCTTGCAGGCTGGCAAATGGCCCATTTTCGTCCCGCTCTTCAATAATTGTCATGAGCGCAGACGCGCCAGCATTTTTGATGGCGCCCAGACCAAAACGGATAAGCGGCCGTTCGCCATCATCTTCAATCGTAAAGTCCAGACCAGAGGTATTGATGTCCGGCGGCGCTACGTCGATGCCCAAATTTTTGGCCTCGGCAAAGTAGCGGCGCACCTTATCCGTATTGTCCCGCTCCACAGAAAGCATCGCCGTGAGGTATTCCACCGGATAATGCGCCTTCAGGAATGCCGTTTGGCAGGTCACTTTGGCATAATCAGCCGCGTGAGCCTTGTTAAAACCATAGCGAGCGAAAAACTCAATATCCCCCCAAATTGCCTCACATACTTCGCGGCTAAACCCTCTGGCCATCGCCCCATCCGTAAATTGAGAGCGATGTTTTTCCATTAAATCTTTTTTCTTCTTTGAGACAGCCTTGCGGATCATGTCTGCCTCGCCTGGCTCATACCCGGCCAGGTCAGAGGCAATGCGAATAATTTGCTCTTGGTAAACCAAAATACCGTACGTATCTTTTAGGATCGGCTCAAGCGCATCGGTGTGGTACTCGACAATATCCTTATTATCGTAGATGGCTGAATGCATCCGGCGAATATATTCGGGAATATTTTCCATCGGGCCGGGTCGATAGAGTGAAATAGCGGCAATGATGTGGTCAAAGAGGCGGGGCTTCATTTCCATCATCAGGCGGCGCATCCCCGCGCCTTCTACCTGAAACACGCCAGCCACATCCCCGCGCCCCAGCATATCAAACAACAGGTCAGGGTTTTTAGTGGGGTCTGGCCCCACATGCCCCTCATCGTAAGGAATATTGTCCATCGTATAGATGGTGCCGTATCGTTCTTCAATCAGGCGTGCGGCGCGGCGCATCACGGTCAGCGTGCTTAGTCCCAAAAAGTCTACCTTGAGCAAGCCAATGGATTCTACAATTTCCATAGGCCACTGGGTGACGCGGTCGACACCGCCTAACCCTTCGTTGCCGCTGGTGGGCTTGTTGAGCGGCACATATTCATGCAGCGGCCGATCTGAGATGATGACCCCGGCTGCGTGGCTGGAAGCGTGGCGAGCCACTCCTTCTAAATTGCGGGCAGTGTCGAGGAGTTGTTGAACGGCCGTTTCTCCCTTGTACTTCTGCTCCAGCTCTGACGAATAAAATTCATGCTCTTTATCCAGCACATTTTCAATTTTGACCGGCTTCCCAGGGATGGCTGGCACCATCCGCGCCAGTACATCCACCTCTTCTAGCGGCATGTCCATTGCCCGGCCTACGTCACGGATCGCCGCACGCGCCCCCAGCGTGCCAAAGGTAATGATTTGGGCCACCTTTTCCGAGCCGTAGCGCCGCTTGGAGTACGCCACCATCCAGTGCCGCACATCGTCAGGGTAATCTAAATCAATATCGGGCATAGAGACACGCCCCGGATTCAGGAACCGCTCGAAAATCAGCCCATTGGCCAATGGGTCGATGCTGGTGATGCCCAAGGTGAAGGCCACAACAGAACCCGCTCCAGAGCCACGCACGTTCCACCAGATGTCATTTTCTTTCCACTCACTGTGACTATCATATGGATATGGGTCCTGGTACTGCTCCCACCATGCGTCGGTGCGGGCGGCCCATTCACACAAATCCCACACAATTAAAAAGTAGGTCTCAAAGCCCATCCGGCTGATGATGTTGAGCTCATGGTCCATCCGGGCGCGCAGGTCCACGTCATTTTCGGCGCGGTCGGCACCATAACGCCAGATGAGCCCTTTTTCGCAGAGCTGTCGCAAATAGGAGTGCGGGTTGTGCCCGGCTGGCACCTCAAATTCGGGCAGATGATACCCTTCGGAATCCAGATTGACATCGCACATTTCCACGATGCGTAGACTGTTCATCAGGGAATTGAGAATGATCTCTTCCTGGTAGCCATTGCGCTGAAAGAGGCTAAACATCTCGTCGCGAGACTTGACATAATACTCTTTGTCGGAGAAAGTCAATTTGGGCGCATTGACGGTGGAGCCGGTCTGGATACAGAGCAGCACTTCATGCGGATCGGCATCGCTGGCCAGGGTGTAATGCACGTCGTTGGTGGCCAGAAAGTTGTTTTCCAGGCCAAACTGGGGAGCCATCGCGATAAGCTGTTTGTTGATTTCGGTGAGTTCTGGAATCGTATGCTCCTGAAGCTCAATAAACAGTCGTTCCTTGCCGAAGATATCTAGATATTCGCCCATTAGTTTTTTGGCGTTTTTCAAATCTCCCTGGCCAATGGCTCGGGGAATCTCACCGGCCATGCAGCCCGTGGTGGCGATAAGGCCATCGTGATACTGGGCCATAAAGGCACGGTCTATGCGTGGCTTGTAGTAGTAGCCATCCAGCTGCGATTTGCTGGCGATCTGCAGCAGATTTAGGTAGCCAGTCTGGTTTTCGGCCAGCAGCAGCATGTGGAAGCGGTTTTTGTCCAGCTGGGGATCGCGATCCTGCATCCCTCGCTGTGACAGGTAGGTTTCTACACCTATGATTGGCTTGACGCCTGCGGCTTTGGCCGCCCGGTAAAAGGGCATTGTGCCATACATCGCGCCATGGTCGGTGAGGGCGATGGCCGGTTGATCCAGCTCGGCAGCACGGCTGACCAGGTCATTAACTCGGCTCAGGCCATCGAGCAAAGAAAATTCGCTGTGGCAGTGAAGGTGGACAAATTGATTGTGATCTTCGCACATGGTGGACAACTATTCCCTTAATTATTTTGGAGCGAGGAGTGCTTCCGATACGGCGCAATTGTTGTAATGCCCCACATAGAAGAAAGTATACCACAAACGGCCGTTCCCAATGTAAAAACTTTCAATTTTTTAAGGGCAATATTCCTTTCAAAATGGTCACAGCAGGGAATGTGCCATCTATGCCAAATCTTTATCAGTTCTAAACTGCTTATAAACCGCACTCGCTTATGATCCACGCATGAATGACAAACACAATGTTTGAGATTTTTGAGAAAAACAAATCAAAAAGTTTGAACTTGAAGGAGTGCAGAATGAACAAACAAGCAATCGATAAAGAGACTACGACCAGCAAAACCAAAACCAAGCTGATTCTGGACACCGCCCTGTTTCTAATTTTTCTGGTGGTGTTTCAAGAGAAAGCCACTGGCGAAACTTGGCATGAGTGGCTGGGGGTGGGGATAACGGCCGTTATCGTTACGCACATCTTGCTCAACTGGCAGTGGATTGTCAGCGTCAGCAAACGATTCTTTCAAAAGCTTAAAGCAGAGCCGCGCATCAACTACTTCGTCAATTTAGGCATCTTCATTGGCTTTACCACCATCATCTTCTCTGGACTGATGATGTCGCGCAGCGTACTACCATTCTTTGGGCTGGAAGCATCAAGTTCGCACTTTTGGGAGACGCTGCATGCCAGCGCTTCTGACATCATTGTATGGCTAACCGCTTTGCACGTGGCGCTGCACTGGCGCTGGATTGTGAATGCCGTTA
>CBDUOF010000194.1:0-9864 GCA_965368765.1 uncultured Anaerolineae bacterium
GCGCAAAAATTGAAGAAGAGGGAGCGATCACGGTACCGGCTCGCACCTTTAGCGATTTGGTCGGGACGCTGCCGCAGGATCGGGTTGATCTGGTGCTCAATGAGCAAACCCAGACGATTCATATCACCTGTGGCCGGACCGAAGCCAATATTAAGGGGATCGATGCCCAAGAGTTCCCGCTTGTGCCACAGCCAGATCAGGAAAATCGCATTCGTGTGGAAACGGCCGTTCTCAAGCAAATGATCAGCCAGGTAGCCCTTGCTGCCGCCACCGACGACACCCGCCCTACGCTTACCGGCGTCTCCACCCATTTTGAAGAAAGCAAGATGCTCATGGCCGCGACTGATGGCTTCCGCCTTTCCTTACGGTCGGCCCATATTCCCGGCTATGTTGAAAAACCAATCGACATCATCATTCCAGCGCGCGCATTGCTTGAGTTGGCTCGGATTTCCAGCGACGACACGGATGCGGTCTATATTTCTTTGCCAGAAGGGCGCAATCAGGTCGTATTCGATATGGACAATGTAGTGCTGGTATCTCAGCTAATCAATGAAGTCTTCCCAGACTACACGCCGATCATTCCCAAGAACAACTTGACGCGCACTATATTGAGCACAGCGGAATTTCGCAGCGCTTGTAAACGAGCCGAAATTTTCGCGCGTGAATCGAGCCACACCGCCCGGGTTCGCATCGAACCCGGTGATGAACTTAGCCCTGGTTCGGCCGTTATTGCCGCCACCAGTACCGAGACGGGTGACTCCCTCGCCCCCATTGACGCCAATGTCGATGGCGAACCTATCGAAATTGCATTCAACGTGAAATATATGACGGACGTGCTCAACGTTATTGATACACCTCAGGTAGCGCTGGAAACGACCAATCCAATGGAACCTGGCGTTATCAAACCAGTGGGCGACAACGATTTTGTGCATATCATTATGCCAATGCATTTTGGGCGTTAACGTGAAATTTGGCCCAGAATATTCCTGGTTACAATCAAGAGGCATAAAAAAAGAGTACATCGGGTGATGTACTCTTTTTGCTAACAAATTAAGGATACTACTCAGCAGTTCGGTTTACCTCTTGAGCCTGAAGCCCACGAGGCCCTTCCGCCACTACAAATTCTACGCGCTGGCCATCTTCTAAAGAACGATAGCCATCGCCTTGAATGGCACTATAATGAACAAAGATATCGCCACCTGCGTCTCGTTCAATAAAGCCAAATCCTTTGTCATTGTTAAACCACTTTACAGTACCAGCTTCACGTTCTGCCACAATCACCTACCTCCTAAGTGCTAAACAGGGCTTTTCTTTTTTGAAAGAAAGAGCCATAAAAGAACTGATTAAAAATTATCATAATTTTAGGTGGTTGTCAAAGCAGTGTAACAAAATGTGGATCACCGCCTATTTTTGCGTGCTCAAGGCTGTAATTTGGGATGACAGGGGCAAGCTGCATGGTACAATTACGGTTTGTTCGTTGATAGCGTGTATAAGGTAAATCACAGGGTATATTTGGTGAAGACGCGCCATGTCGTGATTTGCTCAGGGAGGACGGCAGAGCCCTTGTTCTTTCAGATTCGAAGGATTTCCGGTCTGCCCCAAGTAACGAGGTTATTTTTCATTGAAACGAATTTATTTTGGGATCGGCGTTGCGGTCAGCGCCGTTTTTCTTTGGCTGGCGCTGCGTGGGCTGGAACTCGCCGAGGTTTGGCATGATCTGCGAGCAGCAAATTATTGGTGGCTGCTGCCAGGGGTAGCCGTATATTTTGTGGCGGTGTGGGCGCGAACGTGGCGCTGGGATTATATGTTACGGCCGTTAAAGCACATTCCGCTGCGTCGCCTGTTTCCCGTGGTTGTCATTGGCTATATGGGCAATAACATATACCCCTTCCGTGCCGGCGAAGTGCTGCGTTCTTACGTTTTACGCCAGCGTGAAGACGTGACGATGGGTGCCAGTTTGGCAACAGTCATTGTCGAGCGCGTATTTGACGGCCTGGTCATGCTGGTCTTCGTGTTTGTGGCTCTGCCCTTCACCCCGATCCCTGGCGATAATGGCTCTATTCAAACCATTGTGATAACGGCAAGCGTGCTCTTTTTCGTGGCCATGGTCCTCTTTTTTGCCCTGGCCGCCATGCCAGAGCGCTTTTTTGCGTTAGCAGAGTGGTTGGGAAATAAGTTTTTACCGGACCGATTAAAACGGCCGTTGCTTGACTTTCTGGCCCGTTTTCTAACTGGGCTCGAATCGTTGCGCAGTTTCCGAAATGTCCTCATGATATTTTTCACATCTGTCATTATTTGGCTGCTAGAAACGGTAAAATATTGGTTTGTCATGCACGCCTTTAATTTTGAAGTAAGCTTTTTCGCCCTGATGCTTATGAACGGCATCGTCAATTTAGCCACTACCTTGCCGTCTGCTCCGGGCTATGTGGGGACGTTTGACGGCCCCGGGATTGCTGTGTTAACGCTGTATGGCATTGAGCAAGGGCTCGCGACGGCATACACGCTGGTTTTACACGCGGCGCTCTGGTTGCCTATCACGCTGTTGGGTGGTTTCTACATGATTCAGCAAGGGCTGGGCTGGGCTGACTTTGGTCGCGCCGTGCAGGTAGCCGAACAGGAGGCAAATGCATGAAAGTTGCCATAGTAGGGGCAGGGCTAGCCGGCCTAGCGGCAGCGTATGATTTGCTCCAGGCGGGGCACGAGGTGACGCTATTTGAGGCCAGTGAGCAGGTTGGCGGATTGGCAACCGGGTTCCAGGACGAGAATTGGGAATGGCCGCTGGAGAAATTTTATCATCATCTGTTTGAATCGGATGAGGCAATCATCAAACTGGTAGAGGAATTGGGGTTTAGCGACAGACTATTTTTCCCAACGCCGCGAACGTCTCTATTATATGAAGGCCGCATATATCCGTTTAGTAATCCGATTGATTGGTTCAAGTTTCCTGGCTACAACATTATCAACTTTTTTCGCTTTGGCATTGTGGGGGCTTTTATTCGTTACACCAAATTTTGGCGCTACCTGGAACAGCATACGGCCGTTTCCTGGACTCGTCGCTTTTATGGCCAAAAAATCTATGATGTTTCCTGGAAGCCTTTACTTATTGGGAAATTTGGCGACTACTATGACAAGGTGAACATGGCCTGGCTGTGGGCTAGGCTGTATGTCCGGTGTTTTAAGTTGGGCTATTTTAAGGGCGGTTTTCAGGCGTTTATTGATGCGTTGGAAACGGCCGTGGCGCAGCGTGGTGGCGCCATCAAGCTGAATTGTCCGGTTCAAGCCATAAATCCAGCAACGAACGAAAAGCTTAACATAACTGCAAATAATCAAACCAAGCAGTTTGATGCCTGCTTGGTCACTGTCTCACCCCACCTGTTAAGCCGAATGGCACCGGCTTTGCCAGAGGGTTATTTGGGCCAGCTGCTCCAGCTTAAAAGCATGGGAGCCGTGGTGCTGACGCTGGCGCTGAAACGGCCGCTTATGCCCAACTCCAACACCTACTGGCTCAACATCCCAGCTACTTCTACGGATAAGAGTCAAAACGAGCTGCCATTTTTGGCATTGGTGGAACACACCAACTACATAGATAAGGAGCATTACGGCGGTGATCATATTATTTACTGTGGTGATTATGTCAATCCGGATCATCCTTACATGACGATGAGCCAGGCAGACCTGGAACAGCTATTCACTACCTCACTACAGAAAATCAATCCCGCGTTCAAATCAGACTGGATTCGCAAAAGCTGGCTGTTCCGGGCCAGTTACGCACAGCCGGTCCCTTTTGTGAATCATTCCCAGAATATCCCTGCACTGCAAACGCCCATTCCAGGCCTCTACTTTGCCAGCATGAGCCAGGTTTACCCGTGGGATCGCGGAACAAATTTTGCCGTGGAAATTGGCCGACGGGCGGCAAAGCTTATTAGTAACGGGTAATTGGCGCTTGAAAGTACAAATGTAAGCGTGACCTAGTACCGTCTGCTATGATATGTTTGGAGCCTGTTGACATACGCAAACCAATTAACAAAATAGTACCTCAGAGTTTTATCAATAGCCCTCATCGTAGTTACAAACCAGCACTGATTGTAAAACTTTGTATATTCGCAAGCCAAGTGAAAGCGAGAAACCCAGCTTTTTATTGTTCAATGGATTTTTCGTCATCACACCTATATTAGACCTTTGAAGGAGTATTTATTATGAAAATTATCGTTGTTGGCACCGGTTTTGTGGGATTGCCCCATGCGGCCGTTTTATCCGAAGCAGGTCATGAAGTTTATGCCTACGACATCGACCCCAACAAAATTGCCGCCTACCAAAGTGGCGATGCTGCCAATATTGAAAGATACGTCAATGAGCCTGGCCTCCCGGCTGCCATTGCCGACACCATTGACCGCTATCTGTTTTTTACCTCAGATATCAGCGATGTCTGTGAAGAAACCGATGTCTTTTATATGTGTATCAACACCCCACCCAACCGGGATGGCTCAACCGATTTAAGCTATTATTTGAAAGCTGCTCACGACATTGCTGGGTACCTGGCAAAGCGTAAAAATCAGAGCCGCGTTGTCTTGGTCAATAAAAGCACGGTCCCTGTTGGCACCGCCCGGCTGCTGGAACGTGTCTTGCAAGAGCATGGCGTAGAAAACTTCGGTGTCGCCTCCAATCCTGAATTTCTAGCTCAGGGCAACGCCATTGAAGGTTCCCGCCGCCCAGATCGCATTGTGGTGGGCGCCGATACAGAAGAAGATTTCCAAATCTTGCGCCGAGTCTATTCGCAATTTGTTAATCACGTGCGCATTAAGTATGTTGAAACGACGCCAGAAACGGCCGAAGCCATCAAATATATGGGCAACACCCTGCTGCTCACCTACATCTCGTTTTGGAATGGCGTTGGCGCTCGCGTGGGCGAAGCGCTTCCCAACGTACGCATGGAAGATTTAAAGATTGGCGTCACGGCCGATAATCGCATCAGCACCTGGGGGTCTTACGTAAGCAACGGTGCTGGCGGCAGCTGCTTTGGCAAAGATATTCAATCGCTCATTTACCAGCTTAACCAGGCGGGCTGCTCCACAGACCTGCTCCAGGCAGTTTACAACATCAACGAGTACCAAAAAACGTACCTCATTGATCGTGCAGTACATGAAGCTGACTTCAACTTCAATCAGAAAACAGTAACCATTTTAGGACTGGCCTTCAAGAAGCGCACCAACGATATGCGGGACTCGGCTGCGCTAAAGGCTGTGGAGGCCCTACTCAGCAAAGGTGTCAAATCAATCCGCGCTTACGATCCGCTGGCGATGGAAGCGGCGCAAGATTATTGGTTCAATCCGGAGCAAAACCATCTCTTTGAGCGCATCAGCTACCATGACACGGTGCAGGATGCCTTGGCGGGCAGCGATGCCGTTTATATTTCTACCGACTGGGAAGAGTTCCGTGGCCTGTCGCGCACCATCGAAAAAGCGGTTAAACCGCCTTATCTGGTGATTGACGGCCGTCGCATGATTCCTGATTACAGCAGCCTGGTAGAAAAAGGGTACGATTACCTGTCGGTTGGGGGTGCTTTAATGCAGACGGAGATGGAAACGGCCGTTCCTTCCCTTAATGGCACCGTCTCCGAAAAAGCACTGGAACAATAAACTTTGTTGCTGGTTCATAAACTGAACTCAGCAATTGACAAGTGGACAAAACCATCTTCGGCGGGCTGTAAACCGTATCACTGGACCAAAATGTTGAACAAGGCCATCGTGTATCCAACCCGGCTATTAAAATAGTCCCATACACGATGGCCCACTTTCTTGAAATGCCACACACCCGTCAACATCGACAAGATCGTTGCAATCTTCGTGCGGTCATTCCAGGTGCCCTTTGGGCAAATCTTCAGATTAGGCAGAATCCAGCCTGTTGTCGCCGATTAATGCAAAACGATGCCTCTTTTCACGCTTGTCATGTTGCGTTTTTGATTTCATGAACAAATAGGCTAGGAAACAGGTGGACGCCTTGCTTAAGTGTAGCTTTCGTCAGCCAGCCGGTAGCCCACACCACGCACATTTAAGATAAATCGAGGTTGGGCAGGCTGAGGTTCGAGCTTTTGTCGCAGCGTATAAATGTGACGCTTGATTAACTCTTTTGCCTCCCAGGGTTCCGCTTCATAATCCAAGACAACTTTGGTCAATGTCACATAATCAATGACCGCCCCGGCTTTTTCGGCCAAGGCCAGGAGCAAAATGTATTCTGTCGGCGTGAGTGACAATGGCTGCCCAGCATACCGTACCTCGTAAGTAGCGCGATTCATGGTCAGGTCGCCAATTTTCAGTTGATCAACTTCTGAGGCGGTGGCCGAATGGTTAAATAGTGGTGTAGCCGGCAGATGCTGCAAGCGTTGCAGTCCCACCTGGAGCGATTCTATAAAGGTGGCCTGTTCTCGCTGGCGACGCGTTTCCAGCAAAGCTCGCATGACCACGCTTCGTAACGCATCTGGTTTGGCCGGTTTGAGTAGGTAGTCAAAGGCGCCTTCTTTTACGGCCGTCATCGCCGTCTCCAATCTCCCATGACCCGTCAGCATGATCACAGCCAGGTACGGCCGTTGCGCTTTGAGGGCAGTCAGCAGTTCCGTCCCCGTCATACCCGGCATCCGAATATCCAAAACAACCACGTCCGCATCATATTCCGGCAGCAGGGACAGAGCGGCCTCGGCTGAAGCCACGTCCCTCACGTCATGGCCATCCTTTTTCAGAATCGCTCTTAATCCTGCGCGTATATTGGTCTCGTCGTCTACCAGTAATATTTTGCCGGGAAACGGCCGTTCCTCACTCATTTGCCTCCTCCCCCCACATTTGTCGTTTGAACAGGCAACGCCACCCTAAATGTCGCTCCCTCTCCTGGCTTACTGTGTACCGTCATCGTGCCGCCATGATTGACTATAATCTCGTGGCTCACCGCCAGCCCCAGCCCTGAACCATCTGCCTTCGTCGTGTAAAACGGCTCAAACAAATGCGCCTGCACCTCAGGCAGCAGTCCCGGTCCCGTATCGGCAAATTCAATATGAATCTCGTCACCATCCTGGCAGGCAGTAATGGTCAAAGCCCCGCCGGTAGGCATCGCCTCAGCCCCATTTAGGATCAGGTTGAGAAACACCTGCTTTAACTGGTTCTCAACCGCGTAAACCGGCGGCAGCTCTGAGGGGATGTGTTGCGTCAACGTTACGCCCGCTCGCTGCAGCTGCTTATCGGCCAGCGCCAGAACGTGCCGCAGCGCAGCCGCCAAATTTACGGTCTGCTGCTGCCCATCTTGCGGTCGCTGAAAATCGAGCAGTCGCCCTACAATATCAGCAATACGGCTAAACTCTTGCTGTATCACATCCAGCTGCTGCTGCCCGTCTGGTGATAGGGATTCATCGGCCAATAACTGCAAATGGAGGGCAATGGCTTGCAGCGGGTTGTTAATCTCATGAGCCACGGAAGCAGCCAGGCTGCCAACGGCTGCCAGCTTCTCGGCGCGAATGACCTGCGCCTGTTTTTCTTCGATTTGGCGTGTCCGTTCAGCGACGCGCTGCTCCAAACCGGCTGCCCATTGACGCAGTTCGCCTACCAGACGCGCATTTTCCAGAAAAACGGCCGCCTGATCGGCGAAAACCTGAGCCAACTGCAAGGCATTTGCATCAAAGGCGTGGGTACCGGTCTGGCAAAACAGGTTAAGGACGCCGACCACTCGGCTGCGACTCTCCAGGGGCACGGCTAATATAGAAAGTACCCCAGCCGCAACTACCGCCGGGTGAACCCGCGCATCTGTGCGGGCATCATCAATGATCAGATGGTGATGGCGCTGCACAACCCATCCTGGCACGCCTTCATTAAAAGCAAAGGTAATCGCATCTACCTGCTCTGGTGGCATATTGTGACTAACGGCCACACGATAAAGCTGCGCAGCTTCATCACGGATAAACAGCGCTCCAGCGTCCATAGGGAGGGTTTCGGCTGCTTTTTGCATCACCAATCGAAGCGTGCGGTCTAAATCTAATGAAGCGGCAATTTCGCGACCCGCTTCATGAATAGCGGCTAATGCTTTGACGTGTTCCCAATTAGACGCCGGCTGGGTGACTTGCTTCATAAATTTCCTCTTGATTATCGAACCAATACATTCTTCTGATCCGATGTGAGCTTGTTTTCTTACAAACTGTGCCATTTCTAATCCTTTATGCTGGATATGGATACTGCACCGTCACTATTTCGTAACGGAACGGTATCTTAGACACGGCCGTTTTCCCCCTATCATAGTCAAACAGCACCCAATCTATAATGGAGCAAATCAACCTATGGTATATCAAAGCAACAATTCAATCACCGTCTACAGCACAGCCTGGTGCCCAGATTGTCACCGAGCCAAGCGCTTCCTGGCTGAACAGCGCATTCCCTACGTCAATGTGGACATCGAAAAAGAGTCAGAAGCGATGGCCTACGTGGAACAGATTAACAACGGCATGCGCAGTATCCCCACCATTGTTTTTCCTGACGGCGACATCCTGGTAGAGCCAAGCAACGCCGACTTGGCCGAGAAACTGGGTTTACAAACCAAAGCCCAGCGCTCGTTTTACGATGTCGTCGTCATTGGCGGCGGCCCGGCCGGGCTAACAGCCGCGCTTTACCTGGCGCGTGAAGGCATTGAAACCCTGGTGATTGAAAAAGCGGGTATGGGCGGGCAGGTCGGCATAACCAACATCCTGGAAAATTTCCCCGGCTTTGATGAAGGCGTTAGCGGCGCTGAATTCTCCGAACGGCTGACGCGCCAGGCGCGTCGGTTTGACGCCGAAATCTTGCAGGCGCAGGAAGTCACCCATCTAACCCGGCACGAAGGATACTGGTGTGTTGCCACGGCCAGCGGCCAGGAATATGCGGCAAGGGCTGTTTTGTTCACCACCGGCGCTCGTTACCGCCGCCTAAACGTGCCGGGTGAGGAGGAACTCCTGGGTCTTAATATCCACTTTTGCGCCACTTGCGATGGCGCCTTTTATAAAGGAAAGAAAGTGCTGGTCATTGGCGGCGGCAACAGCGGTTTTGAAGAAGGGCTGTTCCTGACCAAATTTGCCAGCCAGGTGGACATCGTCGAATTTTTACCGGAAGTAAAAGCCAGTCATATTCTGCAAGAAAAAGTAGCTGAGAAAGCAAGCATGACGGTAACCGTGAATCATGCCGTGAAAGCGTTCAAAGGCAAAAATCGTTTGGAAGCGGTTGTTGTTGAAGATCGGGCAACCGGCGAGATGAAGGAATGGCAATATGATGGCGTTTTTGTCTTTATTGGCATGGAGCCAAACAGTCGTCTGACGCAGGGACTGGCCGAGACAAATGAGTGGGGGTTTATCATCACGGATAAGACCTTGATGACTTCAGCGCCGGGATTATTTGTCGCCGGCGATGTGCGCGCCGGGGCAACCAAGCAGGCGGCTGCGGCTGCTGGCGAAGGGGTAACGGCCGCTCTCATGATCCGCGAATATTTGAAGGAAGTGGGCTGAACGCGGCTTTGAAACGCACCTGATTTTTATTGGCGACCCTTAGGAACCGGGGCGCGAAACACAAAGCGGCTTGTTTGGCGGCAACTCAAACTGGCGCGGCCCGGTCTGGTTTCCGATCAACTATTTACTGATTGAGGCGCTGCAAAAGCAGCCTCTTTATTATGGCGAGTCATTCAAAGTGGCATTCCCTACCGGCTCTGGGACACTTTTGAACCTGGGAGAAGTAGCGGTGGAACTGGCAAAGCGGCTGACGGGATTGGTAGCCAGTCTAATTTCGCAGAAAGCGTAACCGTTCCGTCACTGAATGGTTTCCGCGCCATCACTCGTTCTGGCTTACACTGCAACCATCAAATAACTTT
>CBDUOF010000195.1:0-9847 GCA_965368765.1 uncultured Anaerolineae bacterium
ATACGCCGCTTGTTTGCAAAATCAAGCCTGGTGCCCTCCGTTTGTTGGTCCCCGCATCCGCCCCAAACGACCTGTTTGAGCAGGCGGGCACCCCACTTGCCGACTCAGTTTAGTATCGAAACGGCCGTTATCCTTAACACCAGTCTTACCTTTGCAAAACATGGACAATATTGTATAATCCGTGCAATACCGTTGCAATTTGAGGCAAACGCTGTCATTTAGGAGCTATTGTTGACAAAAATGGAAACATCCGCAAAACAAACCCCTACCGTCATGGCCAGTTCAGCTGCCCTTTGGGCTGGTATTTTCTTTAGTTTTCTATTTACTGGACTTATCTGGCTTCTGCGTGAAAACATTCCGCCCGTCACTTTGCTGCCGGACCAGGGTGCCTCCTGGTATTATTGGAAATTGCCTGAGCCAACGTTCTGGACGCGGGCCACCGCTTGGGGTGGTTACCTGCTCCATCAGGTCGCCATCTGGGGACTCATCTATTATGCTCAGAAGGTTAAGACAAAATACAGTACCGGCCTCCAGCGGATCAATATTATTGGCCTGGCACTAAATGCACTGTTTATTCTGCTGCATCTGCTGCAAACTCAGCTTTTTTATGATGGCCTGGCACAAGATGTATCTATTTGGAGTTCCCAGGCGTCTGTTGTGCTGATGCTGGTGATGATATTGCTTATGGAAAACCAGCGCCGTGGGCTGTTTTTTGGCAAGAAAGTTGGCTTCCTCAAAGAGACTGCACGTGTGGCGCGCAAATATCATGGCTATGTTTTTGCCTGGGCCATAATCTATACCTTTTGGTACCATCCCATGGAGGCCACGACTGGACATTTGCTCGGCTTCCTGTACACCTTTTTCCTGCTTGTGCAGGGCAGTCTCATGTTTACCCGCGCACATTTGAATAAATGGTGGACGTTTGTCTTGGAAGTGACGGTGTTGGTGCATGGTACCATTGTTGCTGTACAAACAACGACAGTTTGGCCCATGTTCTTATTTGGATTTGCCACCGTTTTTATTGTGACTCAAATGTACGGTCTGGGCTTGAATAAGTGGTGGCGCTGGGGCTTTATTGCGTCATACGTTGCCGGTATTTTGATTGTGTACAGCAGTCGGGGGTGGTTAAACATGAACGAAGTGCTGCGTATCCCGGTGGTTGAATATTTGTTGGTCTTTTTGCTTGCCGGAATTATTTGGCTAATCATGCGTATGCTGGGTTTGTTCAGTGCTGGCGTACGCAAACGGCTCAAGGTGACTCATTCAGGTGCGCCTGGCGCTTAATGGGCACCCCTGGCGTTTGACTTGAAAACGGCCGTTCCTTGCCTTAACCTAGGAAACGGCCGTTTTTTGCATTTTACTGCCTCGTTGTTTGCTAAAATCGCAATATTACGTAAACTTCAAGCATGGATAGAATCGACTTCCGCTCTGATACCGTCAGCTGGCCTACCCCGGCAATGCGGCAGGCAATGGCCGAGGCTACGGTTGGGGATGATGTCTATGGCGAAGACCCTACCGTTAACCGTTTGGAGGCGATGGCGGCGGAAATGGTCGGCAAAGAGGCGGGGTTATTTGTAGCCAGTGGCACGATGGGCAACCTGATTGCCATTTTAAGCCACGCCAATCGGGGCGATTGTGCCATTGTAGGCAATGATTCGCATACGTTTCGCTCCGAGGCGGGCGGCATGGCGGTGCTTGGTGGCATTGTGCCCAATCCGTTACCCACAGACGCCCACGGCCGGATGAATTTAGCAGAGCTGGAGACGGCCGTTTACCCTGACGATCCTCATTTTCCCAACACCCGCCTCATTTTGGTAGAAAACAGCTACGGCGCCAAAGGTGGCTATCCCCTTGCACCCGACTATTTTCAGCAGGTCCGACACGTGGCCGATCGGCACAATCTTATTGTGCATATGGATGGCGCACGGGTGTTTAATGCCGCGGTTGCCCTAAATATTGATGTTCGGGAGATAACTCAGCACGTTGATTCTGTGACGTTTTGTCTGAGCAAAGGTTTATCGGCGCCCGTTGGCTCCATCTTATGTGGATCGGCAGACTTTATTGGCCAGGCGCACCGGGCCCGCAAGCTCGTTGGCGGCGCCATGCGTCAGGCCGGCGTTTTGGCGGCTGCCGGCCTTGTCGCCCTGAGCGATATGGTGGAGCGTTTGGCCGATGATCACGCAAACGCCAGGCTGCTGGCTGATGGCTTGGCGCAGATTCCAGGCATGGTGCTTCGCCCTGAGCTTGTCAAGACCAATATACTCTTTTTTGAGCTGGCCGAATCGGCCAACGTGACCCCTGAACAGTTTGTGCAACAGCTGCGGGAGAAGGCCAATATTTGGCTGTCAAGCGGCTATTCGCGTCGCTTGCGCGCAGTGACCCATTACTGGATTAAGGAAGCCGATGTTGTCCGATTCTTAGAGACCACGCGGGTTATTTTGCAGGTGGAGGGAAGATGACAAATACGCTGATCGGCCATACCATAAACGGCCGTTACCGGCTGGAGTCATTACTAGGTGATGGTGGCATGGGCACCGTTTATCGGGCCTACGATGTCAACCTGGACCGTCAGGTGGCGCTCAAGCTCATGCATGCTCACTTTGCTCGCCAGGAAGAGTTTCGTGCCCGGCTTATCCAGGAGGCACGCACTGCGGCTCAACTAGACCATCCTTCCGTCGTGCAAATATTCGACTTTGGCGATTCGCCCGAAGGCTTGTTTATTGCCATGGAGTTTGTCAATGGTGGCAGCCTGCGTGATCATTTGCGGCGCTTGCAGCGCATGCGTAAATTTCTGCCATTGGCGCAAAGTCTACAGATTGGTGCCCAAATCGCTGAAGCGCTTGATTACGCATTTCGGCGTGGCATTGTACATCGCGACATCAAGCCGGGCAATATCATGCTCAAGCGGCTCAATCGCCCCGATGAACCTGATGAACAGCCCTTCCGCGCCTTACTCACTGATTTTGGCCTGGTGAAGCTGCAGGAAGGCTCCCAGCTTACCCAAAGTGGCACAACCCTGGGGACGCCCACCTACATGTCCCCCGAACAGTGCAAAGGTGAATCGCTAGACGGCCGTGCCGATTTGTACGCACTGGGCGTGGTGCTTTATGAACTGTTCACCAATCGACTGCCTTTTGAATTTAAGACCCTTTCCGACGCAATCGCTGTACATACCCGCAACGAGATGCCCACGCCTGCCCGCGAGATTCGCAGCGATGTCCCTGCTATTATCGATACTATTTTGGTGCGTTCTCTAGCCAAGCTGCCAGACGACAGGTATGCTGACGGTGCAGAAATGGCCGACGCGCTGCGCAGCGCGATGGTTGCATTGGAAGGTGCGCCAACTCAGATCATGATGCGCGAAGAGATGAATATTTTGGAGCGTGTCAAGGAGCCGCCGCCAGGACACGAATTAATTATCAACACACCGGGCCACCCTCCCAGTACCGTGCCACTGACTCAGGCCGTCGTTACATTGGGTCGCCATGCAGACAATGAAATTGTGCTGCCTGCGGACGGTGTTTCGCGCCATCATTCCCGCCTGCAAGCGACGGCACTGGGCTGGGAACTGGTTGATTTAGGCGGCATCAACGGCACGCTCCTGAACGATCGTCGCCTTCGGGCCGATGATCCCACGCCTGTAACCCCAGGGTCCCGTATTCGCATTGGGCCTTATGAACTCACGCTGCAGGGGCCAGAGATTGCTGTCTTTGAACAAGAAGCGCCTACTTTCCAGCAATCGCTGGGGGAGCAAAAGATTGGCAGTACCACCCCTCAAATGACTCCAACCCAGATTGCACAGTCGGAACCGCTGGGATTGTTCTTACCCAGCGATCAGATTAGCGTAAATCCAGGGCAGCAAGCACAGTTTAAGGTGGAAGTCGTCAACCGCGGCCCGATTGATGACCGTGTAAGCTTGCGTGTGCAGGGCTTGCCCGGCTCGTGGGCGATGCCGCCCGGCGAGTTTCGCAATTTGCCTGCGGGTGAAACGATTCAGCTAGCGATTACCATTCGACCCCCGAAGCATCGCAGTACGCCCACGGGACGACAACGTTTTCGGGTTGAGCTGGTTTCGCAGCGGCATCCCAACAGTAAATTAGGGGCAACCGCGTCATTAATCATTGGCACGTTTGTGGCCTTTGAAGCGACTTTGGATAATAACCAGGTGCGGCTGCCGGGCAGTGTCACGGTGTCGGTGCACAATACGGGCAACGCCCCAGACGATTATAGCGTTGTGGCGCGTGACCGGCAGGGCGGGCTGCGCTTTAAAGGGGAGCGGGGGCGCATTCGGCTGCAGCCCGGGCAGGTGGCAAATGTGGAGCTATCCCTGGAAGCAGAGCAATCGAGCTGGCTTGGCTCGGGTGAGCTGTACCCCTTTGAAGTTGCTGTTGCCTCTGCCGCTGGCGGCAGGCAAACGATGTCTGGTGAGGCACAAGCCGGCTCTTCGATCTCGCCTACGCTGATGTATGGCTTTCTTTTTGTGGTAACGTTTGGCTGTTTTATTCTGTTTTTAGCGGCTGTATTTGGTGGAGACGGATTTTTTAGTCGGACTGGCTCAACGGCAACGGCCGTATTTGACGTAGCCGGCACGGAAACGGCCGCTGCTGCCAATAATTTTGCAACGGCCACTGCCCTGGCAGGAACGGCCGTTGTGGAAGGCGATTCAGATGGGGATGGCTTGAGCAATACCCAAGAAACGACAATTTTGCGAACCGATCCAAACAATCCTGATACGGATGGAGATGGCCTGACTGATGGTGAGGAAGCACTGGTGTACGGCACGAATCCGCTATTGGCCGATAGTGACGCTGACCTGATTCCAGATGGGCAAGAGATTAACCAATATGGCACAAACCCGCTTCTGGCAGACTCGGACGGAGACGGGGTAAATGATGTAATAGAAATCTCCCAGGGGACCGATCCCTTGGCGACGCCCATTGTAACGGCAACCCCAACAGCCACTGCCACGCTAGGCACACCCACTGCTACCCTGACGCCTTCAAATACGCCTTTGCCATCAACCACGCCGACACATACCAACACGCCAACCGTGACCAACACGCCTCTACCTACCTCAACGCCTACAAACACGGCAACTTTGCAGCCCACGGCAACTGCTACGACGTCGCCAACGCCTACCAATACGCCAACGCCATCGATGACACCGTCTATTACGCCCACGGCTACCAACACGCCATTGCCGAATCCGGTGTTGACCTGTATCGGCACGCCTCCGCTCATTGACGGTATCTTTAATCCCGCTGAGTGGACAAGCTCACCACTGATTCAATTTTTGCCACCAGACAACAGCTCTGATTTGGTACAGGTTTATTTTGTGCGGGATGCTGGCAATCTGTATTTTGCCTTTTTAATTAATGATCCCACGACGGATAACACAGATTCGCTGCGCCTCTACTTTGATACAACTGGTAATCGGGGCGACCCGGATACGGCCGATCGCTTCTTCTTTGTCGTGCGGGATGGCACGAAGGCGGTTCAGGCCGGGATTGGGTCTAACAGCGATGGCAATATCTGGGATACCAACTACACTTCCAGCAACTGGACGGCAGAAATGGGCAGTCAGCCGGGACAGTGGGTGATCGAAATGCAGATAAATGCCGCGGCCGAAATGGCGGCCTTAGGCAATCCATTTGGCATGATGATGCAGGTGCTGTATACGGGAAATCTGGCCACCTGGCCACAAGGTGGCGGTTCTAATAGCCCATCAACATGGCAATTTGTGAATAATGTTAGCTGCCCTTAACAGGGGTTGTCTGTGCTTTGTGGCGGTGCCTACGTTTTTCTCCATTTTCGCCTGTAGAATTTGGCATGCGATTTCCCAAAGAGATCGCATGTTTTTATTTTGGTAATAGCGCAAGCCACATCAGCTTACAGATTCTCTAAAAATGAGCTGTGGCTGGCTTGCCAGATGAAAGGATATGTGAATGTTAGACTTTGCTCCTGTTTGGGATAAAGAAAAGAGTTATTCAGCATTAGCCGCCGATTTGACTGTTGCTGATTTGCGCAGATTTACGAACGATCTTATTGATCACCAATTGGGCCTGATTGCCAACTGCACCGATGCTGATATCGTTTTTGTACCCGAAGACCCAGAAGCACATGATTCTTATGCCGGGAGCGAGGCTGATACGGACCTTGCCTGGAATCTAGGCCACTTGATTGTCCACGTAACGGCTTCTTCAGAAGAGGAGGCAGCCTTGGCTGCAGAACTGGCACGAGGTGTGGTGCGAGACGGCCGTTCCCGTAGTGAAATTCCTTGGGAATCTATGAAAACAGTGGAACAATGTCGCCAGCGACTGCAAGAAAGCCGCCGAATGCGCCTGGCTAGCCTGGAGATGTGGCCTGATACACCTTATTTGGACAACACCGTAACCCCGTGGGCGTCAGTTGGCGAAGTGAATGCAATTGGACGTTTTATATTGGGAATGAGTCACGACCAGGGGCATCTGGCGCAGATTGAAAATGTGATTGCCCAGGCCAAGGCGGCCCGCGGCGCGTAAACGGAACTATTTGTGCCATAAGAAATTTCTCTAGTGGGTAATATTCTTTATGAAGAAACTAACGTTGAGTTGGTTTGACCTGTGGATAGGTCTGTTTCTGGTTGTCTTACTCCTAACCCTCTTTGGCGACACACTGTTTACCCCAGGCGTAGTGATCTACTCAAAAGATGCCACTTACTTCTACCCAAACGAGGTGGTTCTAGAGGCATCTGGCTATGGTGACGATTTTTTAGTGTGGAACCCTTATTTTGGGGGTGGTGCTCCGGGGTTAGGTAAAATTCAGGTAGGGATGTTTTATCTTCCCCTGATGCTGTTACGTCCCTTTTTTTCAGTAGAAACTACGCTCGATTTAGATGCTGTGCTTCATCTTTTCTTGGCTGGGGCAGGCGTCTATCTTTTGATGCGGCAGCTCGCGGTAGACCGCATACCGGCGCTGTTTGCGGCTGTTGCCTTCATGTTGTCTGGCTCCTTTGCTCCCCGGCTTTTTGCGGGACACGCCTCTGTTATTCGCGCCGTCGCATGGTCAGGATGGCTGCTGTTTGTTTATATTCGGCTGTTGCATAACAGAACGTGGCGGTCAGCTGTATTCACTGCGCTCGTTATAGGGTTGGTGATTACAGGGGGACATCCGCAAATGAGTCTGATTGTGTTGATTCTGCCACTGCTCTATTTCTTTGCCCTTTTTTTGCCAGAATGTGTACGCGCTAGGCGGTGGCGGGTACTGTGGTCTGGGTTTTTTTGGTCTGCGATGGCTGTGATGATTGCGGTGGGATTAACGGCCGTACAAATTCTCCCTTACCTTTCCTGGCTAAATCAAACGGTTAGAGCGGCTGGAAATGCTTTCGAAAGTCTTGATGCCATGGTGCAACATTCGTTTCTATGGCAGCATTTCCTCACATTTTTTATGCCTACTGCCTGGTATGATCCAGCAAATGTAGTTTCTATTAGCTTGGAGAACAAATCCTCTTTCTGGGAAAGTTCAGCCTTTAGCGGTGTCTTGACAATGCTTATTCTTGGTATTGGCTTAACTTTGCGCTCACCTGAACAGCAAGCCAATCGAAGGTTTTTTGCCGGTTTGGCTGTTGCTGCATTGTTGTTCAGCATGGGTACGATTAATCCACTATATGAATTTTTATATCGGACCATGCCGTATATTCGTGCCCCGGGGAGGTTTATGTTGTGGTGGACATTGGCAACTGCCGTTACCGCAGGAATCACTCTAGATATCTTGCTTAAAAATCCGACAGCGCTCAAACGGTTTTTCAGAATGGCTTATGTGCTTGCACTAAGCGCGATTTTTCTGATGGTTGGCTGGAAGCTTATAAATCCTTTGTTAGCAACTATGCTGCAGGAATATTCTGCTCTTTCTCAAATTTATATCCGCTTAACCCAACAAACAATTGGTTTTAACATCGCCCAGCTGGCCATTAAACTGAGCATAATGGCCGTATTGTTTTGGCTAATTGGCCGCTGGAGAGAATACGGCCGTTATTGGGGTATTTTGCTTGTTTTAGGGCTTACCGTAGAGATGAGTCTGTTTGCGGTAGCCGTTGCTACGCCAATGCCACTTACATCTCTCTATATACCTGAATCACGATATTCACAATTTGCCTTTGAGCTTGAAAAGCATCGTTTTGATGGTTATCGGCAACCACCCTTGTATCTTATTCCCACGTTGACCCATGTCGAAAATGGAGAGGAGAGTAGTAAACTTTCGGCGTTGCTGGAGACCGCTAACGGGACAAACCTTTTGGCGGCAAATTTCAAAATATCCCAGGATGTTCTTAATGAAGATTGGCAGTTGGAGCAACGGCAGAATGGTTGGAACCTATTCACAAATTACCATAATCTCCCCCGCATTTATGCTGCTCCTGCCGTGCATCAAGTGGCTGATGACGCGGAGGCTTTGAAAATTGTAGGCGATCTCTCCTTTTCTGGCTGGCAAGAAGCAATTGTTGTACGCCCAACCGACCAGGAAAAAGTAACGCTGTTAAACCGGTTTCACAGCCAACTGCTTAATCCGGATAGCCAAACCTTCTCTGGTCGGTACCTGTCCTACCGCAACAATCAGCTAGAGGCAGAAGTAATTACCGACCGACCAATGATGATAATCTTTAGTGAAATGTATGACGATGATTGGCGGGTGTTGGTAAATGGACAACCAGACTTTTTATGGCGAGTTAACTATACGTTTCGGGGTGTATTAGTGGATGCAGGCACTCACATTATATCGATGGAGTATCACTCTAGCCCTTATCGTCTGGGGGCCGCTATTTCCTTGATTACGCTCCTGTCAATAGTTGGCATGATGCTTTATGTGCATTTTGTTGCAGGTGGCTGGACCAACGCGACTGATGTGAGGTGATGGTCAGAGATGGGTAAGCGGTGGTTGACATTACTATCGAATTTGGGGATTGAGCCAAATACAGGAAAATCAATATGGCTTAGTTTGGCGGCAGCTTACGGCGCAAACGGCCGTTTTTACCACAATCTGAGCCATATTGAAGAGATGCTGGACGTTGCTGAGCAACTGCGCGACGTGGCTGAGGATTTTACGGCCGTTCAGTTAGCCATCTGGTTCCACGATGTGATTTATGATCCGCGCCGCAGCGACAATGAAGCCCAAAGTGCCGCCCATGCGGTACAGATTTTTCATCCGCTGGGCGTCTCGGGAGCGATGCTGAGCAAAGTTTCTGACCTCATTCTGGCCACCAAAAGCCACGAAACGGCCGTCAACGACTCTGATTATTTTGTGCTGCTGGACGCGGACTTGGCGATTTTAGGTGCAGGGCCAAAACAGTATCAGGCTTATGCTCAGGCCATTCGTCGCGAGTACAGCTTTGTGCCAGACGCGGCGTATCGCGTTGGGCGAACGGCCGTTTTGCAGCGATTTTTAGCCCGATCGCCATTTTATTTTACAAAGTGGATGCGGCAGAATAGGGAAGATGCGGTTATTCGCAATCTGACGTGGGAAATTGAGCGATTAGAAAGTTCACCCTCATGAATGAATGGTGCATCAATCGTTTAGGCGACAGGCAAGACGCTATCGCGCGTTACAGTGGCGCATAAGACGCGGCAAACTGATCAAAAAAGGCGTTGGCCTGCGCCGTTGTGCCGCGCTTGATTTGCAGCTCATTGCTGACTAACGCATCGCTAACAGTGATGTAGCCAACAACCAGCCCCATATAGACGGCCGTTTCTCCCCGCAGTTCCAATTCTGCATCCGGCATTGCCCCAAAAGCCAGAGCCACCAGTTCCCCGTTTTCAATGGCACAATGGAAGACATCTGCCTCCGTGTTGAACTCAGCAGAGCCGGAAAACCCTGC
>CBDUOF010000196.1:0-9809 GCA_965368765.1 uncultured Anaerolineae bacterium
GACAGATTTGCTTACGTTTTATCACGCGTTTGCCGGAGATGAGGCGCTGGAAACGGTCGTTTCCCACTGGCCAGGCCCCGACCACACGGATTCTCATTCGTTCAAGCCTCTGGAACCCTCAACTCCCTGACAACGGAAAAGCCATGGCTCTTAATTCCCCAGAATGATTCGCCTATCCAGACAAAGCGTGATAGAAAATGTTTCAAGATGGGCTCCTCAAACAATATATCTGCGAAATCTGCAGATTTCTAAGGGGGATGATAGATGACCGCACCGGAATTACCAGCACCCGCCAATAAGTTAAGCTTTGGTCAAAAGCTGGCCTACGGCATTGGCGATCTGGGGCCAGCGCTGGTGGCTTCCATTCAAGGCTTTTTCCTCAACGCCTTTTTGCTGGACATTGCCGGAATTCGCCCGGCCGCAGCAGGCATTATCTTCCTCATTGTCAAAATTTGGGACAGCGTCAACGACCCCATCATTGGCCGATTAACCGACCGAACCAATACGCGCTGGGGGCGGCGGCGGCCCTGGCTGTTGTTTGGGGCAATTCCCTTTGGCCTGGCCTGGTTTCTACAATGGCTCGTGCCGGATCTCAGCACCACGGGCCTGTTCTGGTATTACCTCATTGTGGCCCTGCTGCTGGACACGGGATTTACGGCCGTAAACGTCCCCTACACCGCCCTCACCCCCGAACTTACCCAGGATTACGACGAGCGCACCAGCCTCAACTCGTTCCGCTTTAGCTTCTCTATTTTGGGCGGATTGGCAGCGCTGGCAGTGCACAGCGTATTGATCGACAGCTTCCCCAGCGTCACCCAAGGTTACGCCATTAGTGCCGCCGTGATGGGGGGCGTCATTGTCTTGAGCAATTTCATCACCTTTGCCTTCACAGAGGAGAGCCATTTCAAGGAAAGCGATCCAGCGGCAGACCCGGGGTTTGTAGAAGGGGTCAGGATTGCGTTGCGAAATCGGCCGTTTCTCTACGTCGTCACCATTTATCTGCTTTCCTGGCTGTGCATACAGTTTGTGCAGGCCAATATGCTGCTTTACGTCCGCTACTGGGTTGGGGGCGAAGAAAACTTCATCCAGCTCGCCTTTGCCCTGCAAGTTTCCGCCTTTATTTTTCTTATTTTCTGGTCCCGAGTAAGCCAAAAATGGGGCAAGCAAAAGGTCTATTACGTCGGCATGTCATTCTGGATTGTGGTAGAGCTTGTGCTCTTTTTTGTGCAGCCTGGGCAGTTCAACTTTTTGCTCATCCTGGCTGTTTTGGCTGGCGTGGGTGTCAGCGTGGGCTACCTCATTCCCTGGAGCATGTTGCCCGATGTCGTAGAGCTGGATGAGCTGGAAACTGGTCAGCGAAGGGAAGGCATTTATTATGGCTTCTTTGTTTTTCTACAAAAGCTGGGCATTTCCCTGGGATTGGCGCTTTCAAACTTTGCTCTGGAAGCTGCCGGGTACATCAATGCCGAAGATTTAACCAATTTGCCGGAACAGCCTACGGCCGTTCTCACCGCCCTCCGTATTTTTGTGAGCCTAGTGCCTGCCGTCATCTTGCTCATCAGCTTTCCCATCGTGCGCCGCTACCCCATCACCCGTGAAAAGCACGCCGAAATTCTGGCCGCCATCGCCGCCCGAAAAGAAGGATAGCCAAAGAGGTTTACCGACTACTGATCTTCAGAGAAAAACATTTCCAAGTCTGGCCGCTCAAGAATTGCTGGCGGGGAAACGGCTGAAATAGTTGAATACTCAATTGATTGTGCTGCATATAGACAGCCTTCATCAGCAAAAACATAATTATCGTAACGAATCTCGGTGTTAGGTGAAAAAGAGCCTCCAGTCAATCCTACTCTGCCAGGGTAATTAGTTAGGTAACGTACGGTGGTTCCATTGATCTGAAGCTCAAGGCTATAGTTTGGTCTGCTAACTGAAAGTGTGTTAACCAATGTTCCAGGATTAATAGCATTGCTAACCCCGCTACCCAACAGATCCCAACCTGAATTGTATTGATAAGCAACCCATGTTTGGCTACTAGGTATAATTTCAAAGGTATAGAAATTAGTCCAATTATCATTAAGTCCAAACACAAGTCCCCAAGCACCATCGCCGCTTACAATTCTTCCATCCACCTGTAATAGATCGCTATTTTCCCAATAATCTCCCCTTGTCAGCGCAATCCATCGATTCGCAGTGTTATGCATTAGGCGGTACTCACCGTTCCAGTAGCTGGTTGAATAATCGCCCGTGTCGATAATCGGCCAATTGCCGAATGTGCTGGAAAAGTCATCTGTAAATGGTGCCGCACAAAAATCATTCATCACCGTAGCAAGATAAATTGAGTTAGTAAGCTCCTTGATTTCCAAAAGATATAAATCATTATTGGAATTCAATAAAGCAAAAAGATTAGAAGCCAAGTGGGTAATTTTTTCCGGTGAATAAATATTGGGAAGAATTGGTATGGCAACTTGAGCATTTTGCTGAAATGTATCGAGGTCAAATACTTCCAAAGTTGGGGAATCATTGAGCTGTGAATTTGTGAAAAATATTTGATTTGTTCCAGTATCAACTGCGAAGGGGCCTTCACTGGCAAAACTTCCTTTAATAGTATCAGTGGCCGGATCAATCACTCTTCCGTTTGTAGCATAAACATACCCTTGATGATGCTGAATATCCAAGCGAAACGTGCTGTCCAAAATTCCCAATGTTACGCTTTCTTCCTGAACGCCCTGTGCATCAACATGTAAATGCCGGAAGCCAAATTCGGTGCTTTCATTGTTATATCCATATAGAGTTGTCGGGCTGTTCGATGGTTCAATACTATTGCTTCCAGTATGATCCTGTGAAGTATTAGGTCTGATGATACCATTATCATAAATTGCTACGCCCTCATGGCGCGGGCTACACCCTGTGTTTCGCCTGGAAATAGCAACGCTTTCCGGCTGACCACTCAATACCACTAAATCCTCAACCAAATATAAGCCACAGTTATCGCTTCCTAAAAAGAACTCCAAGTCAACCATCATTGTTGATAGATCAATCCGTTTTACCGAACCATTATTATCGAGACCGACATACAAAAATGTGCCATCATCTGAAATTTCAATTCGATTTGGTGCGTTCCCAACAAAGATTGGCGTTCCAATTTGTCCAGTTGCTACATTTATAGGGACTATCGAGTTTGGGTAAACGTTTGCGCTACTAGAAACAGACGCAAAGAGCATATTACTGTTCTTATCGAAAGCAATATCGACCGCTTCAATATCTATTTGATTCTTGATAGTGACAGCAATTGTTGAAATTGCAGCAGTCATATCCTCAGACGAGGCTCTTCCAACCAGGGTAGGAGCAGTATTACTTTGCCATAAGACAACCACGATAAAAGTAAAAAGAATTACTGACTGAGTTTTCAAAAGCTTTGACATGTTATTTCCTCCGGCAACGAAGCACTTTAGAGAGATAAAAATTATCCAGTAAAGCAAATGAATTGACAAATTTGAGTTTGCAAGGGATGCTTGCTATTCATGCAAATCTGCTGTTTTGCGATTAAGTGTCGATATGGTCGATCGTTGTTCGTCATATGTGTAGAATGGCCAAGTAACGGCCGTAACCAAGCAAATAGGAGACAAACCATGAAATATCTATTGATGATCTACACCAGCGAACAGCAAGATGCCCAGCGCACCCCAGAAGAAGGCGAGGCCAATATGGGTGCCTATTTCACCTTTACCAATGAAGTGCGTGAAGCTGGCGTGATGTTAGGCGGCGAGGCGCTGCATCCAACCACTGCCGCGACCACGGTGCGCGTGCGCAATGGCCAAACGACCAGCACCGATGGCCCCTTTGCCGAAACGAAAGAGCAACTCGGCGGCTACTACATGCTGGATTGCGAAAATCTGGATGAAGCCATTAAATGGGCCGCCAAAATCCCCGGTGCCAAAGAAGGCAGCATTGAAATCCGGCCAATCATGGAATTTGAAGGGTAATCATTCGTACTATCTACTAACACTACTAACCCGTCATGCCTGACTTCACAGACATGACCAACAGTAAAAACAAGGAAATGCTCATGAAATATATGCTAATGATTTACAGTGACGAAAAACTAATTGAGAATGCTGCGCCAGAAGATTGGCAAGCGATGATAGAGGCACACCAGGAATGGGGCGCCGAAGCGGCGAGCCGCGGCATGAAGCCCACGGGTGAAGCACTGCACCCAACGGCCATGGCCAAAACTGTTCGCTTCCAAAACAACCAGGCCTCCCTCACAGTCGATGGTCCCTTCGCCGAAACCAAAGAGCAGCTCGGCGGATTCTATGTCTTAGAGTGCAAAAGTGAAGAAGAAGCATTGGAAATGGCGGCCAAATTACCCGTCGGGACAGGCTCTGTCGAAGTTCGCCTCGTCGTCGAATTCTAACTTCGGAGATTTGGAGATTTGGAGATTCGGCTCGGTAATTTCCAATCTCTAATCTCCAATCTCCTGAAATTATGGAAGCAATTCATCAAACAATTGAGCGGACGTTTCGAGAGGAATCAGGTCGGGTGCTGGCGGCGCTCATCAGCTACCTGAACGACTTTGACCTGGCCGAAGACGTTTTCCAGGAGGCGATGATTGTCGCCCTGGAAAAATGGCCCCGCGACGGCTTGCCGCGTAATCCAGGCGCATGGATTACCACCATTGCCCGCAACAAAGCCATCGACCGCATTCGGCGTCGCAAGAGTTTTGATCAGAAGCAGCCACAATTGGTGCAATTAACCCAAAAGCCCCCTGAACCGGACGAATATGAAATGGACACCATCCCAGACGAACGCCTGAAGCTCATCTTTACCTGCTGCCATCCGGCCCTGTCGCTGGAAGCACAGGTCGCGCTGACGCTGCGCACGCTGGGCGGTCTGGAAACGGCCGAAATTGCTGCCGCCTTTCTCGTTCCCGTACCCACCATGGCCCAGCGGTTGGTGCGCGCCAAGCGGAAAATTCAGCAGGCGGGCATTCCCTACCGCGTACCGCCTGTTGACCTGCTGCCTGAGCGGCTTAACGCCGTCCTCACTGCGCTTTATCTCATCTTCAATGAGGGGTACAACGCCAGCAGCGGCGATTCGCTCATTCGCCAGGAGATGTGTGGCGAAGCGATTCGGCTGACGCGTATTTTGAATGAACTCCTGGCCAACGACCCCAACCTGCAAGAAAATGGGGAAGCGCTGGGCTTGCTGGCACTGATGCTGCTGCACGATGCGCGCCGCAACGCCCGCATTAGCAGCAGCGGCGAACTTGTTTTGCTGGAGGAGCAGGATCGCAGCAGTTGGGATCACGAACAAATTAAGGTGGGAACGGCCGTTCTGGAAAACGCCCTCCAGTTGGGCCAACCCGGCCCCTACCAAATTCAGGCCGCCATTGCCGCCCTGCACGACCAGGCCACCACGCCGCAAGACACGGATTGGCTCCAAATTGCCGCCCTGTATCAGGCGCTGCAGCGGTACACCAACTCCCCCGTCATACGGCTCAACTGGGCTGTCGCCGTCGCCATGGCCGATGGCCCGATGGCGGGACTGGCCGTACTAGACGAGCTGGGCGAAGCGGGCACGCTGGATCATTCCCACCTCTTTCACGCTGCTCGCGCCGACCTTCTGCGCCGGGCCGGCTTCCGAGAGGAAGCCCACGACGCGTACACCATTGCCCTGGACTTATGCCAAAACGCGGTAGAAAAAAGGTTTTTACGGCGCCGTTTGGCGGAACTGTTGTAGGGTAAAGGCATGCCTTTACCCTAGGTACAATTCTATAAAAGGAGATAAACATGACCGATAAAATTGAAGCAGCTGCCCAAACTATGATTGAAAATTTGCAAAAGAACACCGGCAAATCTTTGGACGAGTGGGTAAAAATCGCCCGCGCCAGTGGCTTTGAAAAACACGGCCAAATCCTGAAATACCTCAAAACAGAACATGGCTTTACCCACGGTTTTGCCAATCTGGTCGCCATTAAAGCGCGGGAAACGGCCGTTTCCCCCAAAACCGACGACGACCTGATAGACAACCAATACAGCGGCAAAGAATCGCTGCGACCCATTTACGACAAACTCATCGCCGCCATCACCGACTTTGGCGACGATGTCGTGATCGCCCCCAAAAAAGCGTACGTCAGCCTGCGGCGCAACAAGCAGTTTGGCCTCATCCAGCCCAGCACCAAAACCCGCGTCGATGTGGGCCTGAATTTGGAAGGTGAAGTGGTAGACGGCCGTCTGGAAAAATCCGGCAGCTTCAACAGCATGGTCAGCCACCGCGTCCGCCTCACCGACACCGACGAGGTAAACGACAAACTCATTGGCTGGCTGCGCCAGGCCTATGACCAGGCATAACCCTTGAGCTGAAAGCCCAAGATAAATATTAAAAAGTAGTGGTGGTTGTCATGACGACCCACCACTACTTTTTTTCATTTCTCACCCAACCACCTTATACTACCAACCAATCCACAGCACCTTGAATGAAAATCTGTAAATTTCACAGGTTCATCAAATTTTTCGCTGCGAACTTTGCACCTTTGCACCAAGTGAAAAGTGGTAACTTTTCACAAAGCCTCCGAGGTTTCTAACCAGCAATTGCTCTGGTAAATCAAGCAAAACCTCAAAGGCTTAAATCCAAAAACTTTTTTCAGATGACCTACGTATTTTCACAGGAGAATAGATGAGCAAGCAGAAACATCAGGAATACGCCATCATTGGCCTGGGGCGATTTGGCTATAGCCTTGCCGTAGCACTTGAAGAACATGACCATACCGTCATGGCCATCGACATAGACCCACAACTGGTGCAAGCCATTGTCGATGAGGTGACCCATGCCGCCACCCTGGATTGCACCAACGAAGCCGCCCTGCGCGCCATCGATATTGGCTCCTTCGACACCGTTATTGTTGCCATCGGCAATGATTTTGAAGCCAACTTGCTCACGACCGTAAACCTGAAAAACCTGGGCGTGCGCCGGATCATTTGCAAAGCGCAAACGCGCCGCCAGTGCGACATCCTGCTCCGCCTGGGAGCCGACAAAGTCATTCAGCCAGAACAAAGCAGCGCCCGCCGTCTGGCTGAGGAACTCAGCACCCCAGCCATGATCGAACATTTCAATCTGGGCCAAGATTACAGCATTGCCGAAATTGTGCTGCCCGATTGTTTGGCCTGGCAAAGCCTGGCACAAATCGACATGCGCAATACGCACCGCGTAACGATTTTGTTAATTAAGCGGGGCGAAGAGGTTCATATTTCGCCCAGGGCCGACACGATTCTGCAAAAAGAAGATATTCTGGTCTTGTTTGGCAAGAATCAATATGTGGATGCATTTAGCAACTTGCCATGACACAGCAACCCCATCCTGAAGATCACATTATTAAGCTGGGTCAGACAGCTAAAAAACAAAACCGAAAACGGCCGTTACCCGTGCCGTTACGTCTGGTGCTTGGTCTGGCGCTGCTCATCACCGTGGGCACCCTGCTGCTGCTGCTGCCGGGCATTACCACTCGCCCCATCACCTTTTCTGATGCGCTGTTTACCACCACTTCTGCCGCCAGCGTCACCGGCCTTACCGTACTCACCACCAGTACAGACTTCACCTTCTTGGGCCAGATCGTGCTGCTCGGCTTGATCCAATTGGGGGGAGTGGGCTACATGGTTTTGGTTGCCGTGGCATTACAATTGGTGGGGCGACGGGTTTCTCTATTGGACCGATTGGCCGTTTCCACGTCGTTAGGACTCGACAAACCAGCATCAATTTTGAACCTGCTGCGGCAAGTCGTCGTGGGCATCTTGCTTATCGAAGGTGTGGGGGCGCTGCTGCTCTATTTGCATTGGCGGGTTAGCGGGATTGTCGCCCCCGAAAATGCCGCATTTTATGCCATCTTTCATGCCGTATCTGCGTTTTGCAACGCCGGCTTTGACCTGTTTGTGGGGCTTCCGCAATATCCGCGCGGCATTCCTGGTGACAATCTGACCCTGCTGATTATGGGGGGGTTGATCGGGAATCGGTCCAGCGGCCGACATACGCGGTCAGCGGTCGCAGCTGCGGCGGCGCAGGCGGCTAACCTCACACACGCACCTGACGCTGATTGTTATTTTCGTGCTAACGCTGGCGGGTTGGATTGGGCTGTTTGTGGGCGAAACGCAGGTAGGCGGGGTGCTGGAATCAGCACCGCTTAGCGAGCGCCTGGTGCACACCTGGTTCCAATCTGTATCTACACGCACGGCTGGTTTCCCGGGCCTGCGAGATTTTGACCAGTTGCTGCCTGCCAGCCGTCTGCTGGTGATGGCGCTGATGTTCATTGGCTGTGCGCCGGCTTCGCTGGGGGGTGGTATTACCACCGGAACATTTGGCGTGTTGGCGCTGGCTTTGCGTAGTTTGGTGAAGGGGCATACGGTCGTGCAGTTTAGAAAGCGCACCGTCCCGCACGAGACCATTCGACGAGCAGCGGCCGTTTTAAGCATCAGCCTGATGTTGGTATTTGTTGCCAGCTGGCTCATCCTAGTTACCCATCAGATGCCATTTAGCGATGTGCTTTTTGAAGTGGTGTCTGCACTGGCTACCTGCGGGCTTTCTCTGGGCATTACCGGCGAGCTGAATCTTTTCGGCCGTTTTATCATTATCCTGATGATGTTTTGGGGCCGGCTGGGGGCGCTCACCATCGCCATTGCCCTATTACAATCCCGGCCAGAAACGAACCTGGTAACCTATCCGGAAGCCACCCTGCTCATTGGCTGATCATTATATGACCATGAGGCGCTTTTGCCCTACGTCCCGTCCGTCCGGTACAATCCCCTTATGCAACCCATTTCATTAACTGAAGCAAAATCAATCAATTTACATGATTTGACCCTGGCAACACTAACGGCCGTTTGCCAACAATGGGGCTACTCGACCTACCATGCCGAGAAAATTTGGGCTGGACTGTATCGTGAGGGAATTACGGCCGTTTCCCAATTCATTACCCTCCGTGCAGACCTCCAACAAAAACTGGCAAGCCACGCCAGCCTCACAACCCTTCGCCAGCAGCTCGCCATCGACAGCAGCGATGGCTTGACGCGCAAATATCTACTCGCTCTGCCCGACGGCCAAACGATAGAAACCGTCCTGATGCAGTTTAAGGGACGCTGGACGGCGTGCATTAGCACCCAGGTGGGCTGCGCCATGGGCTGCGTTTTTTGCGCCACGGGGCAGATGGGCTTTACCCGCCATCTCACCCCCGGCGAAATTGTGGGACAAATTTTGTTCGTTAATCGGGCATTGGCAGAACAAGGGGAAACGTTGCGCAATATTGTGCTCATGGGCATGGGCGAGCCGCTGCACAACTATGACCACACCATGACGGCGCTCGACATTTTGACCGACCATAAGGGGCTAGCCATTGCCCCGAAACATATCACGCTGAGTACGGTGGGGATTGTGCCGGGGATATTACGATTGGCTGAAGAGAAACGGCCGTTCCGCCTCGCCGTCAGTCTACATGGAGCCACCGATACAGATCGGCAAAAATTGGTTCCCCCTGCCCGCCGCTGGCCCCTGGCCGAACTGATGGCCGCTTGCCGCAGCTACACCCAGGCTCTCAACCGACACATCTTTTTTGAATGGACGCTCATCGAAGAAAAAAATGACACGCCGGAGCAAGCCCATGCCCTCGGCCAGCTTTTGCAGGACGTTCCCAGTCATGTCAATTTGATTCCTTTAAATCCAACGGTGGGGTATAACGGCCGTCCTACCCAACGTCCCCAGGTCAAGCAGTTCCAGGCTATTTTGGCTGAATACGGCATCCCCAGCACTGTGCGCCAACGGCGCGGCAT
>CBDUOF010000197.1:0-9800 GCA_965368765.1 uncultured Anaerolineae bacterium
AGCTTCCGTTGGCGGGTCTTATGTCACCTAAACCAGTCGCTGAGCTGGCCATCGAGATGCAGGTGATGGACGATCTCGCTGTGGAACTGGGCATCCCCCACCGCGCTAAGGCTTTGGCAACGACGGGCTTAGCCCTAACGGTGATTCCAGAGGTAAGGCTCAGTGATCTATTGGGCATGGTAGATGTTGCTACCCAGGAACCTATCCCTGTATTTCCCGATTTTGCCTAAGGTGACCCTGGCTCTCCTGCAGTATTCAGTATCAATCACCCACAAAAATCAGGCGGTTTTCGATTTTGTGCGAGCTACAGTATAGGATGACAGATATTTAGTCGACTAGAGAGAAGCATTCATGTGCTAAGAAAAGGAGTTACGTTTGAAAACCCAGATTTATACAATGCAAACGATTGAGGAAGCGCAGGCCGTGGTGGCACTGGGTGTCGATCATATTGGCATCACGCCGAGCAATTTGGGTCTGCCCGGTGAGGTGGACTTTGCGACAGCGCGTGCGATTGTTGAGGCGGTGGGCGATACGGCCGTTACCGTCGCCCTCTCCGTAGAATCAAATTTGGATGCCATTGAAACGATGGTAAAAGCAGTTCGTCCCGATATCTTGCATCTCTGTGGACTGGAGAATACGCTTCTTCCCGATGCCGTGCAGGCGCTGCGGGAACGGTTGCCAAATTTGCCGATCATGCAAGCAATCTCCGTTGCTGGACCAGAGGCAATAGAGGTTGCCTTGGCCTACCAAGATGTGGCTGATTATCTCATTCTGGACACACAGGCACCGGATATTGCGGGTATCGGAGCGTCTGGCAAAACCCATGATTGGAATATTAGCCGCGAGCTTGTCCAACAGGTACGGATACCTGTTATCTTGGCGGGGGGGCTATCGCCGGAGAATGTAGCTGAAGCTATCAGGGTAGTGCAGCCCTGGGGCGTCGATTCGCTCACACATACAAACGCCCAGTTACCAAGTGGCGGTTTCTGCAAAGACCTTGACCGCATCCGTCAATTTGTGATGGCGGCTCAAGGTGCGTCCTAACACATGTCCATACCACAGGTTATCGTACTCGGCGATGCTTGCGTAGATATGGTCATTCGTTTGCCGAATCGCACCGCAAGCACTCCTGATCTGACACGCTCCGTCCCACAATTACATGGTGGCGGATCGGCGGCAAATGTAGCCGTAGCCCTAGCACGGCTGGGTGTGGTGGTAACGATGGTAGGCGCGGTGGGGGATGATGGTTACGGCCGTTGGGTACGTGAAGATTTAGGACGTGAGGGTGTGGATGTAAAGGGGGTATGTTCGGTTCATAATGGATTTACCCCGATGGTCATTGCGCTGATTGAACCCGATGGGGAGCGGCTAGTTGTTGTCTGGCCACAAGACGATGGCGCTCACCTGCAACTTCAAGTAGATGCTATTGACCCAGCTTGGCTAACATCTGCATCTTGGCTGCATACGACGGGTCTGTGTCTTAGAGCATCCCCGGCCCGCGACACAGTGCTGTACGAAATGGAACAGGCACGTGCAGCAGGCTTGTCGGTGTCGCTCGATCTCAACATGCGTTTGGAGCTGTGGGGTTTAGACGACGAAACGCGCAGGACGTTTGAACGAGCGATCGAGTTGTCAGATGTTGTTTTCGGCAATGCAGAGGAAGAGATCCTGCCAATATCCGGTGCGGATTCGGCAGAGGCGGGGGCACAATGCCTGTGTGACGGCAAACGCCTAGTTGTGGCTCGAAAAGGCAACAAAGGCGCAATGGTGGTCACACCAAAGGAGACATTTCACGTTCCTGCTTTTCCGACACAGGTTATAGACACACTTGGGGCGGGGGATGCTTTTAACGGTGGTTTCATCGCAGCATGTCTGGCTAAGGTTGGTATCAAGGAGGCAGCGAGGTGGGGGAACGCGGTTGCTGCCCTAAAGATTAGTCAGGCTGGCGCGCGAAGTTTGCCTTCCTTGAAAGATCTACAGCAAATGCTTAGCTAAATCAAATTGGTGACCCTGCATTTAAAGCACCATCGCTCGCGGCAAATTTTGGGCGAGTAGTTGCTCCGCCTGTGTACGCAGTTCAGGCATCATTTTGGGCAGACCAACGCGGCCAACCAAAAACTGCGCTGAGACACCCCCGTAAGAGGCAGCAACCCTGGCATCCTTACTTTTTACCCAGCCAACACAAGCGCCTGCCCCGTAGCTGTTGCCCGCACCAGTCGGATCAACCACATCAACCGGCACAACCGGGATATGCCAGAAAACATCGTGTTCTCGATCCCATGCATACGAGCCATGGTGTCCATGCCGTACCGTCACCATCTGTGGCCCTAATTTTGACCAATAGCGCATCACTTCCTTCGGGGTTTGCGTGCCGGCAATCCCGCTCGCTGACGGCCAATCGGGCGACACAATATCAACTTGCTCTATTAAAGTCATTATCTGATCCCGGTTGTGCCACGTTTGATGATCAATTATCGGCTCCAGTGAAAACAGTGCCCCCGCCTCACGCAAACGCAGCGCATCCTGAACCATGGGTTCATCATGAAATTCCGTGATCAAATGGATAGCGCGCGGTTCCTGATAGGTTTCTGGAATTGGCAATCTTTGATCTAGCAATTTGAACCAATTCTCACGGTTGGTCACCAATGTACCGCCGCGTTCATCTTCTTGCACCAGATATTCTTCATCATCATAGAGCATTTGGCTACGTGCTGTGGGAATGTCAGCAAACCTGACCCAACCATTCAAATCAACTGAAAGTTCTTGCAGCGTTTGTACATGTTTCGTTTCAATGTCGTCACCCGACCGTGATAGAAAACCAACTGAATCATGCCAAAGACGCGCCCCGAAGGCACCTTGCGGCCCGCCACCACCCAGGACATCGCGCACAATCTCACCACTATCAAGGCGAATATCATCAATGATTATTTTGCCGTAGATCAAAAACTCAATGGGTTGCATAGCATCACGCTCACTCTAAGCTGCGCACAATTTCCATATACTCACGCACACGCTGCGCATCGATAGGGCCACCCCAGCCCGTGGGCTCAAAAGCAGAGCCGACAAATGCACCATCCGCCTTTGCTAAACGGCGGGCAACGTTCTCATGATTGGTATAGCCACCTAAAATGACGGGTAAATCTGGTAGTTCCGCCTTAATATCATGAATCTGCTTGAGATTGGTTTCTTCATCAGCCTGCGCCACTTCCACTGCATCTGCCCCTGCATTTAATGCGGCGCGGGCTACTGCTGAGACTGGTTTTTCCTCACCAAACCATTTGAAGTGCATCCCATCAACTTCCGCAATAAGTTTGATATGAGTCGCACCAATGCTCCGGCGGTACTTCAAGAATTCAATCGGTTTGGCCTCAATCATTCCCCAAGGGGAAAGCGACTGTCCTACCAACGCGAAACAGCGTAAAAATGAGCCACCAGACACTTTGGCCACCGCCACAGAGGCCTGTAGCGCGTTGGTCATGATCTGTACTCCTATCTGAAAGTCAGGTCGCGTCTCTTTGGCAATAGCACGCACAATGTGAGCCACGCCAACTACCCGCGCGTAATCGGCTTCATCCCCCGTGGGATAAACACGTTCAACTGTTTGAACAAGACAGCCACTGGCCCCACCTTCATCCAACGCTTTTGCATCACGTATTGCCTGCTCGAAAGTTTCCTCATAACTCCCTTCTTCATAAAAGAGGGTTCCTGGCATTGTCCCCAAATGCACCATGCCGATAATTATTTTTTTCTTACCCAAATCTGTAAAAACTCTGTCTGCCATGCTCACCTCTTTTGAATCAATCATCTTTCTATTTCATATTATCTTGGCAAATCCTAACGTCGCAGATATAACCCTTTAATATAAGTCTGTCAAGAAAATGGAGTTATATTATGAAAGTCGTTCGTAGTTCTGATGGTCTATCAAAGCAAGGAACAACCTTTAGCGGGAAAGCCACGCTTACGCCGATGATCGCGGCGCAACAAGAAGGGGGCGTGAAGTTGACCATGGTCACTTTTGAAGATGGTTCCGTCACCAATTGGCATGTACACCCCGGAGAACAAATTCTTTATATCACGGAAGGGTTGGGGCGCGTGGGTGATGAAGAAAAGCAATGGGCCGTTGAGCCAGGTGATGTGATTCACATTGGCCCAGGTGAAAGACATTGGCACGGGGCCGCCAAGGGGCACAATATGACACATATTAGTGTTACTACTGTCGGATCACCCATCTGGGAAGATCATGCCCCTGACCTGGAGAGGAAATAGCGTATGAAACTAAATCGCCTTTATACATTTATTGAGGAAACCACTTCAGAAGGTGGGCGTGCGCTGGTAAGGCCGCTTAAGCGGGTCGCGGTGGCCGCCGTCATTGAGAATCCATTAGCAGGTCGCTTTGAAGAAGATTTAAGCAAATTGATGGATATCGGTGCTGAATTGGGACATTTATTGGGGCAAAGAGCCGTGGCGCAATTAGACGGCGATGTCCCCCATAGCTATGGCAAAGCGGCAATTGTGGGTATGAACGGTGAACGTGAACATGCGGCCGCGCTGCTGCATCCCAAATTAGGTGCACCCTTGCGCGAAGCTGTTGACGGCGGAAAAGCTATCATTCCTTCTGCTAAAAAAATGGGTGGGCCAGGCACCATGATTGATGTGCCGCTTCATCATAAAGACGCCATGAAGGTGCGCTCACATTTTGATGCAATGGAGGTGCGTATTCCCGACGCGCCCGCGGCTGATGAGATTGTGGTGGTGGTGGCAGTTACCAATGGCGGGCGTCCCCACGCACGGGTTGGCGGGCTGCTGTTAGAAAATGTTGAGGGCAAAGACGGTCTCACCTAATAATCGGAGATAGAGATGATGCAAGATAGCTTTTCGGAGAAACGCACAGAGCGAACAGTTGATTTTAAGCCTCAGAGTTGCGCCATTTTAGTCGTTGATATGCTTAATGATTTCTTTAAAGATGGTGGCGCAATGGTGCTTGAGGGTGGCGATATTCTTTATGAACCGATTGAACGGTTGACCAGCAGCGGGCGTCGCCTGGAGATGCCGATTTTTTGGTTGAATCAGACGTTGAGACCCGATGATTCGCTGTTCAAAAAGCGGGTGGTTCATTGCCTAGAAGGTAGCTGGGGCGTCGGGATTGTCGATGATCTCACGGTTGCCGATTCAGACATTGTGGTTCCGAAACGTCGCTATAGTGGGTTCTTTCAAACGTCTCTCGATCTCTATTTGCGTGAGCGTGATATTCAGCAGGTGATTGTGACAGGCGTTGTGACCAATATCTGTGTGCGCTCTACGGTGAATGATGCGTTTTTCTTGGGGTACGATGTGTTTGTCCCTGAGGAGTGTGTGATGGCGACCAGTGACCAGCTTCAAGCTTCCCATCTTTATGACATTGATACCCATTACGGCACGGTGCTTGGCTTGAATGAGTTGATGGTGTTAATGGAGCCTCACGCGGTAGAGACAAACTAAGTTATGGACATGCTAATTAGAAACATCGGCCAAATCGTGTCCGGCAACATCAAAGCACCGCTCTTGGATGGAGATGCTGTGTTGGTTAAAGACGGCCGTATTACGGCCGTTGGCAACGAGCAGACGCTGGATGTTGCTGGCGTTGAACAGATTATTGACGCCAATGGCTGTACACTTTTTCCTGGACTCATTGATTCACATGTACACGTTGTCGTCGGCGATTATACGCCACGTCAAAATACGCTCGGTTTTATTGAGAGCTGTCTACACGGTGGCGTAACCAGCATGATCTCGGCTGGGGAGGTACACATTCCGGGACGGCCGAAAAATGCCGCCGGTCTGAAAGCGTTGGCCATCATCACTGCCCAGAGCTTTGCCAATGCTCGTCCTGCTGGGGTAAAAGTGATGGGTGGGGGACTTATCCTCGACCCTGAAATGACTGAGCAGGATTTCAAAGAGCTGGCCAAGGCTGGTGTTGAGCATTTGGGCGAAATTGGCCTGGGTACGGTGACCGATTGGGCGTTGGCGGGCCAGATGGTGGGCTGGGCGCACAAATATGGCATGAAAGTGATGATGCACGTCGGCGGTGCTTCGATACCGGGCAGTAATGTCATTGGTGCAGACGCAGTGCTGACGGCCAAACCGGATGTCGCCTCTCATTTGAACGGGGGGCCAACGGCCGCGCCGCTCGCGGATGTGGAACGCATCATCATGGAATCACAAATCGCTTTGGAAGTTGTGCAATGTGGCAATATGCTGGCCTTGCAAAATGTGTCTCGGCTCATTCACCGCCATGATGCCCTTGATCGGATGATTATTGGCACCGATATGCCGTCGGGCACGGGCGTTGTGCCGTTGGGCATGTTGCGGACGATTACGGCCGTTACCACCTTTTCTAACATTCGACCAGAACAAGCGGTGGCGATGGCAACTGGCAATACGGCCGTTGTTTATGGACTTTCTCGCGGCATTATCGCTGAAGGATATGAAGCGGATTTGTTGCTGGTTGATGCGCCGGTCGGGTCTGAGGCTGATAGTGCGCTGGAGGCGTTGGCGATTGGGGATCTGCCCGGAATCGGGGCTGTCATCATTGACGGTGAGATGAAGGTGGGTGTCAGCCGAAATACGCCGCCACCTAAACGGAAAGTAAAGATCAGTCGTTAGGTAGGGGGGAATTTGTGAAACGTTTTACGGATAAAGTGGTGATTGTAACGGGAGCGGGGAGTGGGATTGGCCAGGCAACGGCCGTTTCCTTTGCCGAGGCAGGAGCATCCGTCGCTGTGACTGATGTTGATCGGCAAAAAGCAGAAAAGACCGTAGCCGATATTGTCGAGATGGGTGGCGAGGCATTGGCAATACAAGCCGATGTCGCCAATGAAGCTGACTGGATCGATGTTGTGGCGCGGGTGAAAGAGGCATTTGGCCGCATCAACATTCTTTTCAACAATGCTGGCGTCGGTGGCAGTGGCAAACCGCTAATGGTCCTCGAAACGGCCGATTGGGATCGGCTCATGGCCGTTAACCTGCGTGGCGTTTTTCTCGGCTGCAAAACCGTCTTGCCGGCCCTCATCGAGGCTGGTGGGGGTGCCATTGTCAACATGTCCTCTTCAACAGCCGGTTGGGATACGATTCATGGGGGCGGCGCTTACATGGCCAGCAAAGCAGGCATAACCCAAATCACCAAAAATGTCGCGCTGGAAGCGGCTCCGTATGGCATTCGCGTCAATGCCGTCTGCCCCGGCATCATCGAAACTCGTCTCAGCTCGGCTCAGGCTGGTGCCGATGAGGCGGCGGAAAGCGCATTCTTTGACCGCTTTCGTCAACGCATCCCCCTTGGTAGAGTCGGCCAACCAAAGGATGTGGCCATGGCCGTCCTCTTCTTCGCCTCCGATGAGGCTCGCCACATTACAGGCTCCACGCTGCTCATTGATGGTGGGCAAACGTTGCAAAGTTGGAGCAATGCCCCCCGCTGAACCTTACATTTTTCCATCTAAATGAAGCTGTTATTTGAGCATACGAACAAAGAATCCTCGACTCCATTGTTAAAATGAGGATGCATATCATCAGCGCGTTACGTGACACGATGGATGCGCTTGTTTTAAACCCTGACAAACATAATTGATGACACCCCAACAATGGCTTTGCAAAGGAATGTGGCGGTGCAAACAGCCGCATTGCCATTCCGTGAGCCGCACTACACTTGGCATCATGGTGCGAAATTTCAAATCACTATTGGCTTCGGGTACAATTTGACAATCAAAATCATTGAGCATGAGAGGATAGCGTATGAAAAACAAGACATTGAGATGGGCTGGGCGCAATTCGGCCAAAGATCAACTCCGTGCCAGCATCTGGACGGCTTTACAGGAAGGCGGAGCAGGTATCGGCAAGATTTGGGATTCCATTCCCAACTTTGTAGGCGCCGAAGCTGCGGCTGAGAGGCTGTCTCAGCAACCCATTTGGCAAGAAGCCAACGTTGTTAAATCCAATCCCGACTCGCCACAGATACCTCTGCGGTACAGAGCCTTGCGAGATGGAAAACTGCTCTACATGCCAGTTCCGGAGTTAGCCAAAGAGTTCCCCTTTGTCCTTCTGGATCCCGCCAAGCTTACCGAAAAAGGTATACCGTTTGCAGAAGCGGCTCACAAGGATGGGGCACTTAAGTATGGTCAAAGAGTCCAATTTTCGGAAATGCTTCCCATGGATCTGTTGGTCGTGGGCTGCGTGGCTGTTAGTCGCAACGGTGGTCGAACTGGAAAAGGGGGAGGCTTTGCCGACCTTGTATTGGGTATCTTTCGGGAAGTGGGCATTATCCCGCCTCATGCCAAACTCGTGACAACGGTACATGAATTACAAATCGTTAACGACGAGCTCTTAACGCTGCAGGCACATGATTCACCGCTTGACTGGATTGTGACGCCGAATGAGGTGATTGAGACTGGTACACCTTACCCGCAACCAACGGGCGTTTACTGGGATTCTGTTTTGGCAGAACAGTATGAAGCGATTCCGTTTCTACGGACGCTTCGGAAACAGTTGGAGGCGAGGTAACGGCCGTTTTCAATTGCGGCCTTTGCCCTATCAACGGTGGTAATCGGCCGTTTGTATTATATGAAGAAGCAGCTCAGCCCCTCACTCACAAGCCAACCTTCCATCTGGTACATTGTAGCCACCGGCTTTTTGCTGCGTCTGTTAATCGACACGAGCGGACAAATGCTTTACCCGTTTGTGCCGATTTTTGCGGCGGGCTTTGGCGTATCGGCGGTGGTAATCGGCCGTCTGTTTAGTCTTCAATCGCTCGTTGGCATCTTTGCCCCTATCTTTGGCAACCTCGCTGACCGCTATGGATATCGGCCGTTTATGCGGCTTGGCCTGGGGTCCGTTGGCGTGGGCTTGATCGTATTCGCCTCCAGTCCGACGATACTTATTGCCGCCATTGGCTCGCTCATGCTCGGTTTTGGCTTTTCGCTGTTTACGCCAAACCTACTTGCCTATCTGAGTGCCAATTTACCCGCAGAACGGCAATCGCGTGGCATGGGCGCTGTCGAGCTGGCGTGGGGGTTAGCCGGTATCGTCGGCATTGCGCCAATAGGTGTGGCCATAGCGCGTTGGGGATGGCGCTTGCCGCTGATCGGCTTAGGCATTGTGCTGTTGATTGCCAGCTTTGTGCCTGCATTTTTCCCCAAAACGGAACGAGTCGTTCGTCATGCACACCCAGCCAAACACATCCCTCAAGCAAGACGTGGGACTAAATCATCCCTTTGGGTGCAAGCCAAGCAATTTCTTGATTTGGGTGACAATCGCTCAGCAGCATGGGCGGCGATTCTAGGAACGACGTTAACGTTGTTTGCCGCGTCACACCTGGTCAGTTCGTATGGGCAATGGTTATTTGTTGCGTATGGATTGGAATCGGCTGAATTAGGCCGTATAGCCGGTATTCTCGGGCTCGGTGGATTTGCCGCCATCGTCCTCATCTCCACCGCTGGCGACCGCTTTGGCGCATTGACGGGTGCAAAAATTGGCGCACTCGTCAGTGCCTTTTCCTATTTTTTGCTGCCCCTGCTTCAGCGCAGCGTCAACATGCTCGTCGTCGGCTTGTTCATCGTCTTCTTCTTTTACCAATTTGCGATGGTCAACGCCATCATCCTCACCTCCGCTCAAATTCCAGCACAGCGCGGTAAAATGATGACGCTTGGCTCGGCACTCGGCACCATAAGCATTGGCCTTGCAAATATTACCGGCCCAACCGCCTTCGCCACCTTTGGTGCCTGGGGGCTGGCTCTCCCATCGGGCATTACCATGCTTATTATTTGGCTCCTCCT
>CBDUOF010000198.1:0-9790 GCA_965368765.1 uncultured Anaerolineae bacterium
GTTAGCCAGTGAATATCAGCTAAGCGGTGTTTTTGGCTGGTGTCTTAGGTTGCCTGTTTGGCTGGTGCTAAACTTATTTCAGCGCTACCTGCTGCGCGGCATCAAGGCCAATGCCGAGCGGGACGCAGCCCGTGCCTAGAGGAATGGTGTCGGTAGACGTTGCAGCAAGCTGTACGGCCGTTTTCGATTTGATTCACGATTACGGCCGTCGTCTGGAATGGGACACCCTGCTAAGCAAAGCGTGCTTGCTGGATGGCGCCAGCGAAGCGGGTTTAGGCGTGCGCTCTTTGTGTGTGGGCACCTGGCGAGGGGGATATTTGCCCCTAGAAACCAAATATATTCGTTTTGAGCCGGGGCGCGTTGCGGCCGTTTCACTCACCAACCGGCCACCGTTTTTTGAGCAGTTCGCCGCCACGATTCGCCATGATTCTATGCCTGACGACCGCTCGCGCGTCACGTACATTTATTTTTTCCGCTCTCGCCCACGGCTGGCCGCACCCCTGCTTGAACCCATCATGAATTTCATGCTCAGGCGCGAGACACAGAAGCGCCTTCATGCTTTGCGCGAATACCTGGCAAGCGTGTCGGGGAATGGTCAGCGCGGAAATGAATCTACAGCGTAGTTGGCAAGGAAACGGCCGTTTCCCTTCGGCTTAGCAACCCACTTGGCCCATTTTGCCAGCGCCATTTTCTTGTGAAGCCAAATGCGTGATGGCGTTAGCTCCCCGAACAATGTGAGCCACCGTACATTTCAAGTCGCTCTTATTGCCAGGGGTACGGGCTAATCGGCGTGATGTCGTAGTACAGCTCCACAATGCGGCGGAAGATGGGGGCTGAAACGGCCGAACCTTCCCCACCATGTTCCACAATTACGGCGATGGCAATTTCTGGCTGGTTGGCGGGGGCGTAGCCAGCAAACCAGGCATGTGAGTTGCGTGGTGGGGCTTCAGCCGTGCCGGTTTTGCCAGCTACCTGTAACGGGAGGCCAACAAATTTGTCAACGGCCGTTCCATTCCGATCATTCGTCACTTTCCACAAACTTTCCTGAATAATGGCAATATTTTCTGCAGATAGCGGCAATTCGCCGTTGATTTGCACGGGGTAAGGTTCTTCTGGGGCGCCACCGCCTGCGCCAATGCGGTCGACCAGTGTCGGACGATAAAGCGTGCCACCGTTGCCGATGGCGGCGTAAATATTGGCCATTTGCAGCGGCGTCACCTGCACATCCCCCTGACCGATGCCCATGTTCACTGCATCGCCGCGCACCCAGCCTTCCCCTTTCTCGGCCAGCTTCCATGCTGGGCTAGGGACCGTCCCGGAAGCCTCGACTACGCCCACAGCCCCCGTCGGCGCACCGAGACCAAATTGTACGGCCGTGTCCGGGAAAATATTCGGGTCAACGGCGTCCATCTCATAAGCGGCATTGTAGAAACAAGAGTTGCAGGAAACCACCAGCGCTTGCTTAAGCGTAATGGTGCCATGACCCTGCGGATTCCAATCCACCTTGACAAACTCATCACCCAGGCGGCTCCAGGTGCCCGTGCTGCTGTAAAACGTGTCTGGCGTATAGAGGCCGCTGTTGATGGCAGCGCTGTAGGTAATCACCTTGAAGATAGAGCCAGCCGGATAAATGCCCTGAGTGGCTCGATTCAACAGCGGGCGATTGGGATCGTTGAACGCTGCGCCCAGCGCCACGGCCGAATCCTGGGCAAAGGGATCAAAAATACGTGGATCGTAGCTGGGGTAGCTGGCCATTGCCAAAATTTTGCCCGTATTCACCTCAAGCACGACGGCCGCACCCGCCTGAAGTCCTAAAGATTGAATCGCGTCGGCCAGGGCTTGCTCAACGGCCGTTTGGAATTCCAACGCCAACGTCGAATAAACGCTGCGCGCCTGCTTTGGCTCTTGTTCCTGTACCGTGCCCACAAATTCACCGTTCGGGCTTACCACGGTGAGCGTGCCGCCGCGGTCCCCATTGAGATAATCTTCGCCCCATCGCTCTAATCCGGTAAGCCCCACGATTTCATCCCCGGCAAAGCCTTGCGCCTGGTATTCGCCCAGCTGCTCAGCGGGAATGTAGCCCGTGTAGCCAACGAGGTGTGGAGCAGCACCGGAATCAGCAAAGAGGCGGGCGAGGCGCGTTTGTGGCGCCGCCAGCCCTTTGCCAATAAATGGCTGCAGTGAGGGGCCATATTGCTGCATCACTGCCTCAGGAATGTCCCCGATGGGCCAATACCAGTCAGGGAGTGCCGGTGCATAAATTTCTTTGATTTCTTCCGGCGAAAGGTTTAGCACCGGGCTGAGGGTCGCCAGCATTGCCGGTTCATCCTCAATTTGGCCGGGTATGACGCCTAAGGTAAGGATGTTACCCTGGAAGGCCAGTGCCTTGCCGTTGACATCGTAAATGTTGGCCCGGGCGGGGACGCGCTGCTGCATGATGAGGACATTGCCGCCGGCCAACTCGGGCAGAATAAGCCCCTCATCCCACACAATGCCCCAACGGCCGCCTTCAAAAGCGAGCGGCACGGTGTACTCTCGAATAATTGAACCGACTGCCGCCGTTTGCCAGGTTACCCGCATCTGCATTTGGGCGCGGTTGCCATCTTGTAGGGTGCCCAATGCCTGGCTGGTAATCTGGGTCACCGTCGCAGTTTGCATGGTCTCCTCATAACGCGCGACAAACGAAATGTTATCGACCAATGCCTGGCTGCTTGGGGTTAGCACACTGTACATCCCCAAATAATCGTTCAGCTCCCAGGCACGGTAAAAGGCCAGACCAATGCCGTTGGCATCCTCACTTGTGGGTGGCTCGGTGGGGCGGGGCGTGTTCGTTGGCAGCGGCGTTAGGGTCACAAGCTCGCTGGAATCTTGAATGGGCGGTATGCCGTTTGAGCCACAGGCAACGAGCATGGAGAAAAAGAGTAAGAGCAGAAGATATTTTTTCATAGATAAGAAAGGATTATAGCGGAGTGTGAGCCAGACCAAAAAGATTTTGGCGGAAATACGGCCGTTTCTTACCTAATTGGTATCTATTATTTGTGTCATAAATATTTCATGACATACGGTACTTTAGTACTACTTCCCTGTCGAGTACCTTTTAGCATAGATAGTCCAATCTTTTTTCGCGTTTTACACCATAATCTTTTAGGCCAGTGCCTTAATAAAGTAGTTTGCGATTTATAATGGCAGTCTCTGATCTCGACTGTTTATTCGGGGGAAAATCCGCTTGTTTTGGCACCGTCCTAACCCATCACAAAAGGAGTAATGCCCCATGGTTAGCAGGCGAGAATTTTTTAAGTTGGCAGGTGCCACCAGCGCAGCGATGATGGTTGCTCGAATGCGTTGGGCCGGGGTTTTGGCCCAATCTCTGTTCCCCGGATTGAGCGATCCGGCACTTCAGCCAAAATTTGGGCATTTGGTCCCCGATGCTCTGGCTCCAAGCTTTAAGTACGTTCCCTACAATGGAAAGAAGAAGTATCAGGTCGGTGTTGGCCCTTCCCTGCAGGCAACGGGTCTCTTAGGCACCGACGGCTTGCCGGTGATGACGCCAATCTTGGGCTACGGCCAGGATGGCATTTACACCTGGCCGGGCAAGACATTCGAGGTTGAGAGCGGAACCGCAACGAAAGTCACCTGGACCAATGATCTGTCAGGCATCGATCATCCGTTACCGGTTGATACGTCGCTACATTGGGCTTACAGTCTGCCTGGTTACGAACAGTACAGCATTCCTAACGACGGTATTCCCATAGTTCCCCATTTGCACGGTGGTCATACAAAGTACAAGTTTGATGGTAATCCTGAATTTTTCTTTAGTCCCGGATTTTCTGTGCTTGGCCCGCGCTGGGAAGCTGAGGAGTTTAAGTACAAGAATGATCAGCCGGCAGGTAACCTCTGGTATCACGATCACGCGCTGGGTATCACCCGCCTAAACGTCTACGCTGGGATGGCGGGCTTCTACTTTGTACGGGATGACATCGACACGGGCAAGGTGGACAATCCGTTGGGATTGCCAGCATGGCCGTACGAAAAGGCTTACGCAATCCAAGATCGCATGTTCCGCGACACTGGTGAGCTCTTCTACCCGGCATTCCCAGATGAGCCATTCTATGATGATTTCATCACTGGCGAAGGCGCGTTATTGCCGCCCGATATCTTCCCTGGCGGGGGCCCAACTGCGCTTGCCGAGTTCTTTGGCGATCACATGGTGGTCAACGGGGTCATCTGGCCAAAAGAAGAGGTTGAGCCACGGAACTATCGTATGCACTTGCTTAACGGTACGGATAGCCGCTTTATGGTGGTTCGTTTCCGCCCTGTGCCTGCTGGCGCAACAGATCTATCTGCCGCTGGTGACCCGCTGCCGTTTTACGTCATCGGCAGTGACCAGGGGTTGGCTTCGGCGGCAACCCAGACGGAACTTCTCATTTCTGAGCCGGGCAGCCGCTACGACATCGTGGTTGATTTCTCGCAGGTGCCGTTTGGGACACGGATTATTATGGAAAACCTGGGTGGCGACGCGCCCTACGGTGGCGATCATGGGGATGCTTTGGACCCAGCCGACTTTTTCCCGAATCGGCAGACAGACCGGATCATGGCTTTTGATGTGAATATGTCGCTGGATACGGCCGTTCCAGACGTCTTTGATCCCAACGCGATTGCTGGCTTTTCTTATACCCCAAACATTAACGCAGTGGATCGGGTACGCAAGGTGGCTCTCTTTGAAGGCCTGGATGAATTTGGTCGGCTGCAGCCGCTTTTGGGCACGGCCGAACTGGCCACAGATCGCAAAGGAAAGCCTATCAATTGGCCAGACACAGCTCCGTACATCAATGCTGGTCTGGTTGGGCAAATGCAAGGTTCCATCGCCTGGCACAGCCCCACAACCGAAAATCCAAAGAAAGATCAGACTGAGATATGGGAAATCTACAATGCGACTGGCGATGCCCATCCCGTTCATTTGCATCTAGTTCATTTTGATGTGATTGATCGGCAGGAATTTACGGCCGATGTTATTAACCAGCCTGTCGTGCAGCATAACGGCTTACAGGGGATTGGCTTCCGACTGGAAAACATCGTCCTGGGGGCGATGGTGCCCACGCCGCCTGGATATGTTGAAAATGCTCCCAAAGACATGGTGACGGCCCTGCCGGGTCAGGTAACGCGTATCAAGATGACCTTCGACAAGAAGGGACGGTATGTTTGGCATTGCCACATCTTATCCCACGAAGATCATGAAATGATGCGCGTGTTACACGTGGGCAAGGAAGCATAACAAGGCATTGGCCTGAAACTTTCGCTAATTGCATATGTAAGCACCTGCGCCCGCTTCATTGGGCAGCAGGTGCTTTTTTGTTGCTTTTGTATGGGGCAGTTGTCCGTATTGCCGTTGAGTGCTGATTTGGCTACCAAACTTATCAAGAGGAAAAGCTGCCAACGACCTTTACCCAGTCGCTCCGCTTGATAAGGCATTCCCCATTGCCAGAGAACCAGGCGTTGCTTTGCGCAGGTTCTCTGGCTGATGAAGATTTCCTAAGGAAGTTCATTGACCCGGTCGATGCTTGGAGGGGCAACCGGGCTAAATGTGCCGAGGTAATTGACGAGTGCCAAAAGATCGTTGCCGCCGTCGAGCCGTGGGGCTGAGATGGTGGCAAACGTGTTGAAGTTATCCCCACCGTCGGCGAGGAAACTATTGACCGTGACATTGTAGCTGGCGGCCGGATCGAGATCTACGCCGCTCAGCTTCACGTTGCTTACGGTCACTGAAGTGCAGTTTCCATCTTCAATGGTCTTCGCCAGGTCGTAAGTGAAGCCGTTCGACACGCCAAGGTGCAGGAACGGCCGGCTGGAACCGGCTGGCTGGCACTGTTCTTCAAGTACTGCGATGATCTGGGCACCGGTCATCGGGTAAGTAACCAGCGTATTGCCAAACGGCTGGAAGGTGAATGCCTCGCCGAACGTCACCACGCCATCACCTTCACCATCTGATTGGGCATAGGTAAGATCGGAGCGTACCCCGCCCGGATTCATAAAGGCAACTTGGGCAAAGCTGGCCGAGGTTGCCCACAGCTGTGCATCGGCAACCAGATTACCGGCAGGTGACTCTATACCGCGGTCTGAGCCCTCGATGCCCCCGCGGTTGATGTCAGCCGTGATTGTCCCGACGGGCGTGCTGCCGGCTTCATCCACAAGGGGCTGCCACTTGGCGATAATGGCGGTGAGTGCGGGATCAGGCGTCAAAGTTGCCTGTTCAACAACGTGGTTGGTGGACGTGCTGAGGTCGCGGCGAACGTCGCGGGTGCGCTTGTCCAGGACCAGGTTTATCTCCGAGACGACGCGGCCAAAGGAGTAGGCACTTGTTACAATGCGCGGCTGGCCGGATGGATCGGCAAGCTGGCAGTTGTACGGTAAATGGGTATGGCCGGTGATGACCGCGTCGATTTCGGGGTCGAGCGCATTATTGATGGCCACAATTGGGCCAGAGATGCCGACGCAGGCATCCACATCTCCTGGAGGTGGTGTTTGCGAACCCCCTTCGTGTAGCAATACGATAATGGCCTTGACTCCCTGCGCTCTTAGAATAGGCACAAGGGCGTTGGCCGTCTCAGCTTCGTCGAGGAAGTCGTAGCCAAGGACGCCGGAAGCGGCTACCAGCGTGTCCGTCGCTTCTAGAGTCATGCCGATGAAAGCAACGCGGACATTGTTAATTCGTTTGATCCAGTAAGGCGGCAGGGGGGTCTCGCCGGTGGTTTGGCTAACTACATTGGCGGACAGCCATTGGAAATCGGCTCCGGCAAATGGGTCTGATGGGAAGTAGCAGCCGTCTATTGGATGGCAGCCGCCATTTTGCATGCGGAGTAATTCAGCGATGCCTTCGTCAAATTCGTGATTGCCCACACTGGAGACATCGAGCTGCATTGCGTTAAGCGACTCAACGGACGGTTCATCGTGGAACAGCCCGGAGAATGCTGGCGAACCACCGATGAGGTCACCAGCGGCGACGGTTAGGCTGAACTTGTTCCCCTGGCGCAGCTCTGAGAGCTTTGCCGCGAGGTATTCGGCACCGCCAGCGGCAGCGCCATTGACCATACCGGGGGTGGTCGGCTCCAGATGGCCGTGATAATCATTGAACGCCAGCAGCTGAAGATTGATGAGTTGACCCCTCGGATTTGGGTTGCCCGGCCTGTCTGCTGCAGATACGGCCGTTGTAAGCAGAAGCAATATGGCTGTAATTAACAAAATTCTAACTAGTACACGTTTCATCTTGTTTTTCTCCTTTGATTAATAGTTCCACTTTGTCAGAAATAGGGCACTCTTGGGCCAAAAGTGAGGACAATAAGACGTTCTAAGCCATACAATATCAAATCTTTTGTCAGTTGTATATATTTCTGGGCTTCTCTTTTTCCGGAAATGATATTTTTTTGATGCGAATCGGGCAGACCTTAAGCCAGGATGGCTTCAATTGACGCTAATTCATCGTCACTAAACGCTAGCTGATTCAGCGCGGCGACGGCTTCCTCGATGTGGCCAACGCGGCTGGCTCCTATCAGTGCCGAGGTCATGCCAGGATGACGCAGCACCCAGGCGATAGCCATTTGGGCCATAGATTGACCGCGCGCTTGCGCCATTTCATTTAGCCGCGCAACGCGGGCAATCCGATCTTGATTGACGCTGTCTCCCCAATGAAGCTGATCTTTATATTTACCAGCGCGAGATTCTTCTGGAATAGTTTTGAGATATTTATCGGTCAGAATACCCTGACAGAGCGGCGAAAAGCCTATGCAGCCGATGCCTTCATCGGCCAGAACATTCAGCAGGCCATCCTCAATCCAGCGGTCGAACATGTTGTAGCGCGGCTGGTGGATGAGACAGGGCGTGCCTAAATCGCGCAGAATAGCGGCAGCTTGCCGGGTTTGTTCGGGATCATAGGTGGAAATGCCCACGTACAGGGCCCGCCCGCTGCGTACGATGTAATCGAGCGCGCTCATCGTTTCTTCGAGCGGGGTATCGGGGTCGAAGCGGTGGCTGTAGAAGATGTCAACATAGTCGAGCCCCATGCGCTTGAGGCTTTGATCCAGGCTAGCGACGAGATATTTTCGTGAGCCCCATTCGCCGTAAGGGCCGGGCCACATGAGGTAGCCGGCTTTGGAAGAGATGATGAGTTCGTCTCGATAGGGGGCCAGGTCTTGAGCCAGGATTTTGCCAAAGGTTTCTTCGGCAGAGCCAGGTGGGGGACCATAATTATTGGCCAGATCGAAGTGAGTGATGCCACAATCGAAGGCGCGATGGATCATGGAACGGCCGTTTTCCAATGTATCCACCCCACCAAAGTTATACCAAAGCCCCAGCGTAATGGCGGGTAACTTTAAGCCGCTACGTCCACTGCGGCGGTAGATCATCTGCTCATAACGGCTATCGGCTGCTTGATACATCATTGTGTTTTCGCTCCTCATTGTGAAACGTGTGAAAAGATGATTTGATAATAGCGGAATACGGTTTCATGGGCAATTGGGGATTGAAAAGGAGAGGGGAAAAAAGGCCGTTCCTCACCTGAGAAACGGCCGTTTTCCACAAAGGAACGATTTCTAGAGAAAATCAGCTGATTATGGGTTTGACCAGATGTGGGATTTTATATGGAACCTGATACTTGTAATCGCTTTATTGGAGAGTCAGCTTTTCTGCCGAACAACTCTACGAGCTGAACGTATTCGGAATACAATTGCGTATAAATGGATTGGTGATCTGGCTTGGGAAATATGGTTCGATTTGAAGGAGAGACAATTGCGGATACGGCCGTTTCGACCGATTCAAATGTACCAACAGCCAGCGCACCTAAAATAGCTGCACCCAGACCGCTTGCTTGCTCTGTGGGACGAATATTTATCGGTATCCCTGCGACATCCGCATAAATTTGCAGCAGCAGGTCATTTTTTGTCAATCCACCGCTTGCAAGCAATGAGTTGACAAGAACGCCACCTTCAGCCAATGTATCAAGAATGAGACGTGTACCAAAAGCTGTCGCTTCAATCAAAGCCCGATAAACTTCGGCGGGTGTTGTTCGCAGCCTATAGCCAACTATCACACCAGTTAATTCGGCATCCACAAGTGGCGTACGGCACCCGTTCCACCAATCGAGGGCCAACAGACCACTTTCACCGGGTTTGAGCTGCGCTGCTTCAGCCGTTAATGTTTCGTGTGATTGACCAACATGCTGCGTAAACCAATTAAAAATGTCGCCAACGCCTGCCTGCCCGGCCTCATAGCCAAACCGCCCCGGTAAAATACCGTCCTCAACCACACCACTAATGCCTTCACACATCAGTTCCTGATCGGAAACAAGCATATGACAGGTGGAGGTCCCCATAGCCATATACAGGACGTTGTTTTCGGTTAGGCCAGCACCCACAACCCCTGCATGTGCATCAATAATTCCGGCTGCCACAATCGTGCTTGTGGTTAATCCTAACTGTATTGCCCAAGATTCGGTTAGGCTGCCAATGGGTGTGCCGGCAGCAACAACGGAACCACGTCCTTTGGTTGTATAGAAATCAGCAAGCTGGGGATGAACGGCCGTTAAGTATTTAACACCTGGATAGCCATCTTTCTTGTGCCACAACCCTTTAAAGCCGGCAGCGCACGCGTTGCGTGCAAACTGCCCGGTCAATTGCCAAACCACCCAGTCCCCGGCCTCAACCAGCGTGTCCATATCGGCATAAAGTGCCGGGTCTTCTTCTAATATTTGCAGCCCTTTTGGCAGTAGCCATTCTGAGGAGATAATGCCACCGTAACGTTT
>CBDUOF010000199.1:0-9728 GCA_965368765.1 uncultured Anaerolineae bacterium
CGCACCGCGACAATAGCCCCTAGCAGATTGCCATTGTCACCTATGTCGGTTTCACTTGCCTCAAAGAGTTGCCATTGCATCGCACCGCCGCTCAACGTAAAGGTTTTGCTGTCGCCAGTCCCTTCAAACACGATTCGCCCTCGCCCAGCCTCAAGACCATTTCTTGCGGGCATCGTCCAGCCCCACACCTGTGCCGTGGAGACGTAGGAAAATATCGACGCCAAATTAAACGTTACCCGATCTTCATTGCCAGCGTAAAGCGTGAGGGCAAAAGGTGCACTCTGAGACAGTGGTTCGCCAAGAGTTGAGCCTCCCAGATCCCAGGCTGTGCTGAGCGTAAAAGTGTGGATGAAGTTGAACTGGTTCAGCCGAGGTGGGCTGCTGCCGTTGGAAAAATCTTCGCGCAGTGTGGTCGTGGTAGCGGTAGTTTGCGCGGCAGCAAAATATGTTGGCGGCTGAATACTCGCCAGCACACCGGTCAAAATGAGCGTTGCAACCAGAATGAGTTTTTTCATATCAATGTGCCTCTGATGTACGCCGCTGAAAGGCCTTGGCTGGAAAATTCCAACCAGGGCCACCAAACGGTACTTAGTTGTTCCCCTTGAAAACAGATGGAAGATAGCTCCAGGCGGCTGGCGTGAAGTCGGGCGGCGGGTTGCTGCTGCCCAAATCAATCAGATAGGGGTCGCCTGTGCCTAAATCAAAGGGGGAATTGCAGTTACCGCTGCCCCAATCAGTGGCGAAAATGACGTAACGGCCGTCTCGCGACAAGCTCCCCCGTGGCTGCACCCAGTAGCCACAGCCGCTGCTGCGATGATGCGCCAGTCGTTCCACCGAGCCATCCAAATATTGCAAAAACAGCTCCCCTTCCAGCGCACTCCAGCCGTTGCTACCGTCGGCGATGGTGGTGATGAGGCAGACTCCGGCTGGCCCCTGGCAAGAGATGTGGTCACCCAGCCAATCCAGGGTACGCAGATAGACCGGGTCTTGCACAGTGGCGTTGCCTGGCAGGGTGCGGTAGCCCAATGACAGCAGACCCGAAGGATGGTACAGCTCGAAGGTCATGAAAAATTCCGTGGTGCCATCGGCCATGATGCCCAGGTCGCCGTGCTGATGGCCGTCGTAGACGCGCCCGATAAAAGCCCCCGTGGTGATGTCGAAGCTTTCCAGGCCGGAGCAACGGTCGGTGCCGTCGCGGGTCCATTGCACCATGAGGTAGTTGCCCAGCGGCGAGACGCCCACCCAATCTGGCTCAACTTCGCCCCAGGTGGGGTCTGGGGCACAGGGTCCACCATACAGATCGGCGGAGAGGTTGATTTGGGCGCCCAACGTACCGCTTTCGAGGTTGAGCGCAAACAGCCGCTGATCCCCGTTGCTGAGGGAGGCCATCCCCGCTAGATAACGGCCGTTTCGGGAAATCTCATCAAAGCTCTGGTTGGAACGGATGCGTTCGTAGGGTGTGGGAAAGGTGAAAACAGTGGTCGTTTGGCCGCTGTTGACATTGCTGAACTGCACGCGCAGCGTCGTGTCGGCATTGTCGTCGAAGTGGATGAGGGTGTCGGCCTGGGTGGGATGCCAGCGCGGGGCGTTCCACGAGGCGGTGTTGCTAGCGTCGAGCAACACGGCCAGATTGTCGCGGCGGCGCACGGTGTACCACTCATCTTCAATGAGCAAAAGATATTGATTGTCAGCTGAGAAGGCTTGCAGCTGGGAGTAGATGTGGGTGGCAAAGCCATTGCTGCCGCTGTCAGTGAGTCGGCGCAGACTGCTGCCAAACACGGGGTCGGCAATGCTGTTGCCCACAGCGGGCGCGGTTAGCGGTGCGGGCGTGACGACGAGGTCAGGATCGGTGAGAGTAAGTGGCGATTGGAGAGTGGCAATTGGGGAAACGGCCGTGTCGGTAATGCTCAGCGCAGGCGTACCGGCCATCAATTCTGGTGCCGCACAAGCCGCCAACATTGCCAGCAATAACAAACTAAAGCCAATGGTTTTTGAGAAAGATGTAGTCATGATGTATATCCATTTTTTGGTGGAGGCGTTGCAATGCAACGCCTCCACGCTACAAAGCTAAACCTAGCTGACGCAGCAGCGTTTCAGCATCGTAATCCAGTTCGATATGGGCAATTTGGTCGCTGTAGAAACGGCAGGTGAGGCGTAACGACAAAGTAATGTAACGACCCGTACAGGGCAGTCCCCAAAATAACTCAATTTGGCGACCAGACAGGGTGAGGCAGGCGCTGGCGGTATCCTCATTAGCGCAAAGCGTGAGCGGCTCCACCACCTGATCGGCAAAAGCGGTGTGGAAAAGGGAGTGCAAAACGGCCGTTACCGCCGCGCGCCCCGTAATGGTCGTCGCCTGGGCAACATCTTGCAGGATGACGCTGTGGGTGAGGGAAACGGCCGTTACATCCCGGATGAGTTGCAGCACCGTTTGCCGATTGTGGGAGGCTTGTTGTTCTACATCCATGGCCACAGGATAGCGGCAGATGTTTCCAAACCTGTTTCCAAAGATTATCGCCTGCCAGGCAATTAGTTACTGCAGACGTCCCTACGCTATCATTTGCTTGCAGGCTCCGGTTCGGAAAGCTGAAGCCTGTTAAGCGATTACGGGTGACCGATCACTGGTCTGGCCAAGGGAGGATTTGTTGGGTCGCAACGGCCGTTTCCACCCGCACGTTCAATGGATATGCCAAAAACTGAGCCAAAATCGCTGGGTCGGTGATTTGCTGGGCAAACTGGTGCAGGCAAGCGTGGGCTTGTTGAGCCGCTTCGTGCGCCGCCGTCATTTGTCCTGTCGCCGCCAACGCTTCGGCCCGGCAAAGCAGCACATCCGGCTGCTCCCACACGTAAAACTCCCCCTGGAACGCATCTAGCTGAGCCACCGCTTCGGCCGTTTGGCCAAGTGCGACAGCGACGTCTCCCTGGGCCAAGGCGAGCCGCGCCAGCCACGCCAAATCGCTCACCTGATTTTGCCGCTCCCCCGACGCCAGCCGCAGCTGCTGGGCCTGGCGCAACTTTTCTTCCGCTGCCGCCAATTCCCCCCGCCGCAAGTAGATGCGCCCGGCCAGCTGCGCCACCCAGCCCGCCACCCAGTTGTCGCCAAAGGCAATGGCTTCGCCGTATGCATCTTCAAACGTCGTCAAAGCAGCTGACCACGCTTTGCCAATTCCATGCGCGGCTCCCATGTAGAGCAACGGCCGTATCGCCCGCCCCGTAAAGCCAATTTCTCCATACAACAGCCTGGACCTGGTTGCCAGCGCCGCCATTTGCTCCGGGGCGTGATAAAAGGCCCAGGCCGCTGCCAGGCCAAAAAGCGCCTGTGCCTCGCCCAGCTTATCCCCCTGCGTTTGACTGATCTCCAGGCCACGCTCTAAATGTTGCAGAGCAACGGCCGTTTCCCCCAAATTCAGCGCCGTCCAGGCCAACCCCGTTAGGCAGCTTACCTCCCCCGCACCATCGTTGGTTTGCTGGTACAACGCCAGAGCTTGCTCGTACAGGCAACGGCCGTCTCTGTTGCGGCTTAGCGTAATCGAAGCCATGGCTGCCGTCGTCAGGCATTCCGCCGCCCGTGAAAGCTCATTGAGCTGCATAAATTGTCGGTGCGCCCCCTTTACTACGGGAATCATCTCGTCATACGGCAGCGAAAATTGGGCGGTGATCAGTTGGAGTTGCGCCGCTCGCAAGGGCGACGGGTGGCGTGCCAGCAGCGCCTGTGCCTGCTGCAGCACTGCCTCGCACTCTTCGGCCGATTTGCCCAGCACCAGGCCATATGAAAGCCACCAAAGCAGCGCCTCATAGAGGGCTGGATCTGCCCGGTCCGGGTCAAACTTGGGCATCCACTGGAACTGTTCGTAGGCGGACCGCATCTGGTCCAACGCCTGGAGCGCGTTTCGGTAGGCAAACAGCTGACGATCCTGTGCTGCAGCCAGCGCCGCCCACTCAAAAACCAAATCAAACGCCTCACCTTGCTGGGCATGGTACAGAATGCGCCCGGCTGCTTCTTGCTGCTGCGAAATCGGCTGCCGCTGGGCAAGGCGTGCCAACCAAACGGCCGTTCGCCGATGCAGTCGCTGTTGACGCACGGCAGACAACGTGGCCGCCACTGCCTCACGCACCAAATCGTGCTGAAAGTGGTACGTTGTGGGAGAAACGGCCACTTTGTTCTGGCTCAGCATAGGCGTCTCCACCGACACCATGCCCCAACGCAAGGCCCACTCCAGGGCCTGCTCAGTTTCTGCCTCGCTGCGGGCGCTAATTTGCTGCAGTTGGGGCAGTGACCCACCGCTACCCAACACCGCCAGCGCCTCCAACACCTGCCGTCCGCCCGGCGACAGTCGCCGCAAGCGGCGCTGCATTAGGTCCTGCACGGTTGCCGGGACGGGCAGCTCGGTGGGGATGCGGTCAGACGCTGCCAGCTCTTGCAAAACGGCCGTTACAAACAGTCCATTCCCTCCCGTCGCCTCTGCCAGCATGGCCACGACGTGGGGACGGTAACCCGGTGCCAACTGCGGCCAAAGATGGGCGGTTAACTGCGCAATATTGTCTCGCGTCAAGGGGGCCAGGGTAATGGGCGTGATGCCCCGCTGAGCCAATTCATCCAGTAGTAAAGCCAGGGACGGCCGTTCTGCCACTTCCTCCGTGCGGTACGCCCCCACCAGCAGCCAGGGAAAGCGGTGCAGACGCTGTCCAACGTGGTGCAGCAGGCGCAGGCTGGTCTCATCAGCCCACTGCAAGTCGTCTAAAAAGATCAGGTGGGGGGTGGGCTGACCCGATTGCGTTTGAGTAAGAAAGTCGACAACGGCAGTAAACAGCCGTTCGGGTTCATTGACGACATTGGCAGGTGAACCGGCCGTATGCGGTAGGCGACGCGCCAGAGCCGGCAGCAGGCGGCTCAGGTAGGCCTGCGTTGTGGGCGGCAGCCGCAGTAAGGCGGCATCGTCCAGCTGCTGCAGATGGGCTTCCAGAATTTCCAGCCAAGGTTGGTAGGGTATGGAGCGTGTCAATTCATAACAATGGCCCACCCTCACCTGCGACTTCTCAAGCCGCTGGCAAAACTGCCCCATCAATCGGGACTTTCCGCCGCCGGCCGGAGCCGTGATCAACACCAGCTGGCCACCAGCGCTGGCAACAACTTGATGCCAGGCAGCCCGTAATTGGCGCGTTTCTGCCGAGCGACCGACAAAACCGGCCGTACCCATTTGAATTTGTACCGGTGCAGCCAGCGCCCCGGCATCTGCAGGGCGACCGAGTTGCCCAGCCTCAATTTGGACCTTTAGCTGCTGCAATGCCGGTGTTGGCGCGACAGCCAGCTCAGATTGCAGCAGCGTTTGGCAGTGGGCATATTGGCGCAAGGCAGATTCCCGCTGCCCCAGCTGAGCGTACAGCCAGATAAGCTGGGATTGCCCTTCTTCTAGCAGCGGTGTGTGCTGCACCAACCGCTGGGCATGGGGCAATGCGGCCTCATACTGCCCGTCCGCACTGAGCAGCCGAACAAGTCGCATCAGACCACGTTCCAGTAAATGGCGCAGGCGGGCCTGCTGAGCCAGCAGCCACAGCTCAAATGAAGGCGCATCTTCCAACGTTAGCCCGGCCAAAAAATCGGCGCGGTAAAGGGAAACGGCCGTTTGCAGTTGGGCCACCGTTTGTTGGGCCAACGCCCCCTCCAGCGTGCTTAAAAACAGGGCAACATCCACCCCCATCTGGGTCAAATCAAGCTCCACCATCTCGCCATCTGTAAGCAAAACCGTTGGACCAAGCTGCTGCCGAATCCGGCTTAGCAAGACGGCCAGGGCGCGTTTGGGCGCGTTGGCTTCCTGGCAAAACAATGACATGAGTGAGCGACGCGTCTGTGCTTGTCCGGTCGTGGCCAGATAGGCCAGCAGGGCGCGGCTTTTGCGGCGCAGCGGGGGCGCAGCGCCAGCGACTGTCAAGGTAAATGGACCGAGCAATTGGAGCTGGATGGGTTCGCGTTGGCTCATGGCTGGCAATTTTACCGGGGCGACGCCGCCGGCGGCAATAATTCATTTAACAAGTGGCTTGTTTTGCCCCATGGCCGCGACAGCGGGCACATTTTTCTGCCAGAAAAATGGTCAGCGCCCTCTGGCTGGGATATACTGTGAGCCATTAACAGACGTTATTCAGTGGACAACTTTGCCTGCTATAACCAGTCACACATTTGGCTCACAATGGCGTGGGATTGCTGCTAAACATTTACAGGAGACGGCCGTATGCCTAAAAATCAACCTCTTTCCACCGTCGATGCCGCTTGGCTACGGATGGAAGACCCCACCAACCTAATGATGGTGTCGGGCATTATCACCTTCAAAACGATGCTCGATTTTGATCATCTAAAAGCTGTCATCGAACACAAGATGCTGACCTTTGATCGTTTTCGGATGCGCGTGGTGCAATCCAAACGGCCGTTTGGTTCTTCATATTGGGAGGTGGATGACACCTTCAACATCAATGCCCATTTGCACCGCGTAGCCCTGCCCACTCCTGGCGACAAGGGTATGCTGCAGGAAATGGCAAGCGATCTCATGAGCACCCCGCTCGATTTTTCCAAACCGCTGTGGCAAATGCACCTCATTGAGAATTATGAAGGTGGCAGCGCCCTGATGTGTCGGCTGCACCATTGCATCGCTGATGGCATGGCGCTCGTCTTTGTTCTGCTTTCCCTCACGGATATGATGCCCGGAGTGCCCCCGCCAACTGGCAGCAACGCCCCGGATGTGGATACGCAAAATAGTATGGCCGGGCCGCTCAACGCCTTGATTCAGCAGGGGGCCAAGGCAGTCGGCTCCTTGTGGCAAACGACCAGCAAGGTTGCCTCCGAAGGGGTAGAAGCGCTGGTAAATCCGGCCCATGCCATGGAATTGGCGCTAAAGGGAACGGATACGGCGTTTGCTGCGGGCCGTCTCTTCTTGCGCTCTCCAGATCCTAAAACCTTGTTCAAAGGGAAGCTGGGGGTGGCGAAACGGGCGGCATGGTCGACCCCGCTTTCCTTGCGGGATGTTAAAAAAATTAAGAAAGTGACAGGCGGCACCGTTAACGATGTGCTGGTTTCAGCAATGACGGGGGGCTTGCGTCGCTACCTGCTCAGCAAAGGTGCCAAGGTTGATGGACTTAATTTCCGCGCCGCGGTGCCGGTCAATTTGCGCACGCCAGAGGAGATGGGAACGCTAGGCAACAAGTTTGGCCTTGTGTTCTTGTCCCTGCCGGTGGGCATTGGCGATCCGCTGGAACGGCTTCATGAAGTTCACAAGCGCATGCTCGAGCTGAAGGATTCCAAAGAAGCGCCGGTTGCTCTCGGCATCCTGAGCGCGATGGGCATGTCACCACAGGAGTTTCAGGGCACCCTGGTACAAATGTTTGGCTCTAAGACAACGGCCGTTATGACCAATGTTCCCGGCCCGCCAATGCCGCTCTATATGGCTGGCGAAAAAATTGAAGAGCTTATGTTTTGGGTACCACAGTCTGGGCGTGTTTCATTGGGGATCAGCATCATCAGCTACGCGAACAAGGTGTTTTTGGGCATTGCCTCCGATGCCGGGCTGGTGCCGGACCCCGATCTCATTATGGAAGGGTTCTACACCGAGTTTGAGGCACTGATGTCTTTGGTATACGAGGCCGACGCTGTGGCTGCGGTCGACGAGGCTGAAGCAAAAAAGGCAGCTCCTCCCAAGCCGCTGGCAAGCAAGGCACCCAGCAAAGAGAAGGTAATAGAAACGGCCGTTGCGACCCAACCGGAGCAATGCCGGGCCACCACCAAAAGCGGCAATCAGTGCCGCAACCAGGCGCAGGTGGGCAAAGCGTATTGTCACGTTCACCGAAAAAAACAGTAAGAAGCAAAAGTTGGTGAGAAGTGAAAAGCGCAGAAATCCCTTTTTCACTTCTCACGTTTCACTTGCCCAATCCCCCACGCTTTAATTCAAGTAATGGTGCAAATCGGCCCCAGCCTGCGGCTGACGCAGCTTCGTTAAGGCCGCCTTCTCAATTTGGCGAATGCGCTCCCGGGACAGATTAAACAGCTTGCTCACTGCCCTTAGGGTATGGGCTTCATGGCCGCGCAGGCCATAGCGCAGGCACAGCACACTCGTTTCACGCGGGGTCAACAGATCCAGCAGTCCATCAATGCGCTCCTGCAGAAGCTTTTCAGCCACGGCGTCCTTGGGCTGAGGCGTCGCCTCATCTTCCACAAAGGCCCCTAGCTCGGTATCGGGCTCATGCCCGGCTGGCTGCTCCAGTGAAAGTAGCGGCAAGGTAATGCGCAGCAGCAGGCGGACCCGTTCGGGGGTCATGCCGGTGTGCTCAGCCAGCTCTTCTGGTTTGGGCGGACGGCCGTATTGCTGTTCCAGTTCCTGTTTGGCGCGATACAGTTGACGAATGCTGGTATTTTTATTGGCGGGGATGCGAATGATACGGCCGTAATTGGCAATCGCCCGGGTCATCGATTGACGAATCCACCAGGTGGCATACGTGCTGAAGCGATTGCCCAGCGTGGCGTCAAATTTATTAACGGCCGTAATCAACCCAATATTCCCTTCCTGAATCAGATCTAGGAAATCGAGCCCCTGCCCGCGATATCTTTTGGCGATGCTGATAACCAGACGCATGTTGGCCCGTATTAGCTTCGAGCGCGCTTCTGTCTCGCGCTGCTTGACGCAGTGCCAATGTTGTCGTTCTTCAGAAGAGATCGTTAGCTGAAGATGTTCATCTGCTTCTCTGCCAGCGGCAATCTGCTCCGCTAAAAACACCTCTTCTTTGGCGGTGAGTAAGGCCGAGCGACGACTTTCTTTCAGATATTGCCCTAGAAAGTCAAAGGCTGAAAGCTCTTCTCGATTATCTATTTCAAAGTTTAGCCGTTCATCATCCGAATCAACCATCACATTCATGACACTATTCCTTAAAGCGCCAACGATAACGCTGGCATTCGCTTAAAATAAGCCTGTAGTGGCAAACAATCCTGGAACTTTCAATAAATATTGAACGAAGTATACAGTATATGTCTATGTTTTGTCAATATTTACTCATGCTTGTTCAGCACTGAACCTAGGCAGATAAAATAAAGACGAAAACGCTCAGTCAGGATAGAAAAATCCGATATTGACAACGTTGTCATTCTGGTATAAACTGCGTTGACAACGTTGTCATCATGCTGAACCTCTGTTAAACTTTAACAATGGCTACGATTAAAGATGTTGCAAAAAAAGCGGGCGTTTCATTCAAAACAGTCTCACGTGTCCTTAATGATGATGCGGCCGTTCGTGACTCAACCCGTGTCAAGGTTCTGAATGCTGTCAAAGCACTTGACTATAGACCCAATATCATGGCTCGCAGCTTGCGGGCGCAGCGAACCCACACCATAGGCCTTATCTCTGATGTTGTCGCCACCACACCCTATGCTGGATATATGATTCAAGGGGCACAAGATTTGGCCTGGCAGCATGGAAGTATCATTTTATTGGTCAACACAGGTGGCAATCAAGAAATGAAGGCAGCGTCCGTTAATATCATGCGTGAGCGCCAGGTAGATGGCATTATTTATGCCTCCATGTACCATCGCGAAGTCCATCCACCAGACAACCTCCGCGAGCTACCCGCGGTATTATTGGATTGCTTTGTAGCAGATGCCTCCCTACCCTCTGTTGTGCCTGAGGAAATAGTTGGAGGGCAAGAAGCAACCACTTATTTGCTGCGAAAGGGACACAGGCGAATCGGATTTATTG
>CBDUOF010000200.1:0-9585 GCA_965368765.1 uncultured Anaerolineae bacterium
GGCATCGGGCGAAAAAGCGTCGGGGCTAAACGCATCGGGCGAAAAAGCATCGGGACTAAACGCGTCGGGCGAAAAAGCATCGGGGCTAAACGCATCGGGCGAAAAAGCATCGGGACTAAACGCGTCGGGTGAAAAGGCGTCGGGGCTAAACGCGTCGGGTGAAAAGGCATCGGGACTAAACGCGTCAGGTGAAAAAGCGTCGGGGCTAAACGCGTCGGGCGAAAAAGCATCGGGGCTAAACGCGTCGGGTGAAAAGGCATCGGGACTAAACGCGTCAGGAGCAAATTCGGCCGTAAGGGACACCAAATCTTCCATATCGTCTAATGTCAGTAAAGAGTCCCACTCGGCGGCAATATCTTTGTAAACGGTGAGGTCGTAGTTGGCAGGTAGATCGGTCAGCGTGATGACAAGTTGGCTGTTTGGCTCAACAGAGAACTTGTACCAGCGGGATTGCCCGGCCAGATCAAGTTCCTGGCTCACCTGTGCCGCTTGTACGTCTGGGGAAACGCTGTCTGGTAAAAGGTCCAGACGAAGAGCGCGGGTCCAGGCATCGTTGCCCAGGCCAATGCGAATACAGCGACTAAATTCGGATGTACCGCTGGAGCCTGTGGCTAAGGCGGTCAGGGTGGCGTCCGTCAGGGAGGACGGAACGGCCGTATTAAAGCTCCCATTCCCCGTTCCGTTGGTCTCAACAATCGTGCTGCCTAGCCAGGCCTGGCCGTCGCCGAAGCCAGCGTCGTTGCAGCTGTCGCTGGCGTAAAAATCGATGGTGTAGCTGCTGTTCGCCTCGCTGTTGAGAATCCCCTCAACTTCCAGGCCCAATGCCGTGGGAACGGCACGGATTAGGTTGGGAAAGTTCTGACGGCCGTTGGCACCTTCGTCGACATCACTCATATCATTTGCTGTCTGGCCGTCGCCGTCCAGGTCAATACCCAGTCCACCGTTGCCAAAAATGACGTTTTGAGTGAGCGTATTGCCGCTACCATCAATCACCTGTATGCCGCTGCTGCCGTTGCCACTGATGATGTTTCGTTCAAGAAGCGCATTGCTGCCGCTGACCAGCAAGCCGCTGCCAGCAAAGCCTTGAATGGTGAGATCTTGCACCGTAATGTCGTCACCCGTCAGGATTAAGCCGTTGGCCGCTTCACCGGCCTCACTGCCGTCCAAGACGACATCGATGCTGTTGTATAAATTCGTTTTGAGTAAAACTTTGTTGGTGATGGCAGGCAGCGGGCTGGTTGGCACGATAACAACCGGGTTCTGCGTCCCCACCTTAAATTGTATGATACCGTTACCACTGGCCAGGCCATTGGCTGCCTGAATCGCTTCACGCAGGGTGCAGTTTGCCTTGGTACAGCTGCCATCGTCAGTGTCTGCCGTGCTGTTGACCGTGTAAACGGCCGTATTCCGCCCACTCGCCAATACGGTCGCTGATGCAAATAATACGAATACTGCTGCAAGGGCCAAAAAAAGGGGTCGCCAAAGTGTAAATCGGTTCACGCCGTCCATTCCTTTCTCTCGTACCAAGATGCAGAACAATCGTAGATTGGCACTGCCGCTACTTCAAATCCTGGTCTATGTCAGAACCAAACCTCTATCGATAGGACACCGATGCGCAAGTTCGTTTCTGTTTAACTGTTTCGCGTCAAGTCACGAAGCAAACAGACTCTGTTGGGCGAAACGGTCATTAAAAAATATTCAGTTTTGGCTCCACCGCTTGAAGTTGTTGTTGAAACGAATGGCACAATTGCCATTGAATGGTTTTTTTGATACGCAGTTACACACTAAACAGGCAACCATAGCCTGCATGCTTTATTTTGCGTTAGCTTACTTACAAACTAAATTAATGAAATCGATATGGTAGTGCTTTGCAGAACAACGGTTGCAGTATAGCAATTCAAGGCAGAATCAGTCGTGAACAATCAGGGGGTGTTGAGTGAAAAGAGAGTAAATGGGGTTACGAGCGTTCGCTCTTCGCGGCGGAAGCGTCTGGGTCGATAGGCAGGCCCGCCAGCTGCATAATTTTAAGTGCATTGGTTGTGGGACACGGCCCACTGTGCAAACGATAGTCAAAGACCATACGGCCGTCTACCACATCGTCGCGAAAGTGAACATTTTGAATCTTGTCAGTCTCGTTAGCCAGCTGGACCAGCTCCAAATCATGGGTGGCAATGGCGCCGAGGCCACTTCCCGCCACGAGTGCCTGAATATAGGCACGACTGCCAATCAGGCGTTCCCGGTTGTTGGTTCCCCGAAAAATCTCGTCAATGAGAAAGAGTAACGGCCGTTCCTCCTCCGCTTGCAGCGCAGTCAACAGCTGAGATAACCGTCGCACTTCGGCATAGAAAAAAGAAAAGCCATCGCTCAGCGAATCTGCCACGCGAATCGTCGCAAAGAGGCGCAGCCAACTGGTCTGAAACAGCTGCGCCATCGTCGGGCCGCCAGCATACGCCAGCACCAGGTTAACGCCCATCGTGCGCAAAAACGAGCTTTTACCCGCCATGTTTGATCCCGTAATCAGGTAAATTGAGTGCTGACTATCTAACTGCACATCATTGCAAACCCGCTGGCTGCTCGGGATAAGGGGATGTCCCAACTGGGCAGCCGTTAAGGACGCGCATGACTCGGAAATAAAGCCTGGCCAGCTCACTTCGCCTGGATTCAGGTATGCAAAGGTCGCCAGGCTGCTCGTTGCCTCCAGCTCTGCCCAAATGTTGAGCCATTCGGGCAGTCGGGTGGCTAAATCCGCCCGACGCTGCTCCAGGCGATAAGCAAAGTAGATATCCCAGGGCACCAGGGCATTCAGCACGAAGCCCAGTAGCCAATTCTGGCGTAGCCCCACCCCTGTCACCACGCGCTGGATGCGTCCAATATGGTCAGACGGCCGTTCCTGTTCTACCAAAAAAGGTTGGCACAACGCCCGCACAGTTGGCATCTCCCGATAATGCCACCCTTCCAAAAAAGCAAATACGCCGTTGAGCACCCGCAAGCGGTCAGTCAGGAACATCACGTCACTAAACAGGGTCGCGGTGCGCTGGAAGCCAAGTGTGATAAACAGGATGCCGTATAAAACCAGGCTGCCAATCCACAGCGGTGGCCACTGCCACAGCTGGTAACCGGCGAACAATACCCAGTTCACGGCTGCCAGCCCCGTCAGACCCATGAGCAACGGCCGTAGCGAGCGACCAGCACTTTCTTGCTTCAACCAATCCATTAGCTCCCGACCCGCCCACTGTTCCTCCGGCTCGCCTACTGCCAGGGTTGCCGCCAGCGTTAGCCGTTCACGAAAGTGGGTTTGGGCGGCCAACGCCACCACGCGGTTCTGGCGCGGGATAACATCATGTGGCTGTGGCTTCAGGGCAAGCAACCAGTTGTGAAGCTGCTCGCTGCCTTCGCGCGAAACGGCCGTATCCAGCAAACGATGCAGGGAATACCCACCCACAATGTCTATATCAATCCCAAAAGGATGATCGGGCGCAACGGGAAACGGCCGTCCCGCAGGCAATTCATCCCAGGCTAGCGTCATCCGGGCGATGTGGCTTTGCTTGATCTGGTGCCAAATGGCGAAGCGGACGATGGCACGTTCTATTCGTCGGTGAACAACCAGGGCGGCAATGAAGGGAAGGAAAGAAACGGCCGTAACCCACAGCCACACCACCGGACCCCACTGCAAGAAACTCACACCGCTAACCAGGCCCCCCAACACAAACAGGATCAGCCGCCAGCGCGAAAAATGATCGCTGCGTCGCCGCAAATCAGCCAGTCGCCGCTCCAGGCGGCTTAGCTGATGCTGCAAAAGATAGAGGCGCTTCGCTTTTTCTGTCATCAAGTGAGCCATTATAGAGGAAGCAGTCTATAAAAGAAAAAGGCAAGGGCCCTGTAATGCTCGCGACTCATGATCAAGATATCATCTTTGTCACCTGAAAACAATAATAACCTTCCTAAGATTCCTCGTGTAAGCTTGTCTTTTCGATGATCTGACAAAATCCAGCGACTGGGTGCGCGGACAATGCTCACCTTGCCATAGCACGATTTCCTGGGAAAACGTGGCCACGCCAACGGCCATTTTCAGGCAAATCCCACCCCCGACTACCACCACACCATTGCCTAGCCCAACCGAACCCTCAGGATAGCGTGGTGGCCAACAAAAAGCCGGAGCGCATCGTGCGATACGCTCCGGCCCACTTATTCAACCTCCCCCAACAGCAAGTTAGGGAACGGTGATCTCTACCGGCAGTTGCAGCAAGCCGGGAGCTGCAGATGGACCCATCAAAATGAGCCCATAGTACGTCCCGGCAGCGAAACCAGTCGTGTCCCAATTCACATCAATCGTGGCCGAACCGCCTGCAGGAATCGAGGCTGGCAAATTGCTTACGCTGACGTTTGTGCCTTGAACAGCATTGATTGTCAGCTCAAACGTATCTGCTCCGCCAGGGACATTCCAGCCGTGGACAGCAACGGTATAGCTGCCATCCTCAGGGAAGAATACCGCGACACTTTCTACATCTGTGGCCGTTGTCGATGAGCCAATTAGTGCGCCAGAGGGATCATAGACAAACAAGTCGATGTCCGAGCCAGCTGTGCAGCACGTAGAAACTTCTAACAGCGCTCCGTTGCTGATATCGACAGTGGTTACAAAGGAAGCCGTCGAGGAATCATTGGGATCATCCTGGAAGATATCCTCTGTCGTGGTGACTGGGCCACCAAGGCCAAAACCTTCAGCAACAAATCCGCCCAGGTCCAGTTCGCTGTTAATGGTGAGACTGGCTGATCCAGGTCCAGCTGCCGCGGAGGAAACAATGGCGCCGGGATCAAGATTCACCAAACCAACGGTGCCGCCAAAAGGCTCATCCAAATCGTTTCCATCGACACGAACCTGATGGAACAGAATGCCATGCAGGCCATCCTGAACCGGCGCGGCAACGATTTCACGTGGACCACCGGTAGAGGTGCTTTGCAGCCAGCGACCGCTGCCGATGTAACCGTAACTGCTGCGGCCAACTTCAGCCAGAGTATACGGTCCGTAGAATGCGGAACCCGGGTAACCACCCAGAAGCCCATCACAGCCTATGCCGTTGCTTAGGCAATCTTCTGTCGGGCCTAGGATAATCGTGTCAATATCACTGCCGCTGCCATTCCAACTGTTATCGACCACCAAAAACGAAGTTCCGGAAGCTGGCAGCTCTGCGCCAGTTACATCTGTCCAGAAAAAGCGCCAATCACCAGATTCAGCCCGCCAGCTGTAATCTGTGTAGCCAAAAACAGAATCGTTGTCATACAGCATCGGTTCATCGAGCAAAGCAGCAGAACGGCCGTCTGGCGCGTTTGCCTGCCCGAATTCAAAAGAGGTGCCAGAGGCGGCTACCGCCACCGTTACGGGAACCACCACTTCTTCATCGCCGTAATGGAGCGTAACCGACCCTTGATACATGCCATATGGCGTGTCGGGCGGCACGCGTAACGTCACATTGATGCTGCGCGTCTGGCCAGGAGCCAGGCTAAACGCACGACGCGTGGGTCGGACCCAATCCCAGTTTTGTAGTTGCCAATACGATAGTTCCAGACCCAAATCCGTTTGTGGTACTTCCACCACCTGATCGCGATGGCGCAGCGTGACAAAGATGCCGTCGGCCATTCGCTCCAGCGGATTCGCTATGCGCGCTTGCTGCGTCGGGCCGACATTGTAACCATAGGTATAACGGATATGTTCACCAGCATCCATTTCGCCAAGGTCCACCTTGCCGTTTCCGTTGCTGTCTTCCCACAAGTAACCATCTCCGTCCAAATCTGTCCAATTCTGAATATGAACCCGCCAGTTGTTAAATGGCTCAAACAGATCTTCGTTGGGATCGAATTGATTGTAGGGCTTTGTTAAGCGAACCATCATCAAGTCGGTACCGGCTGGAATGTTCGGATCAACGCGAAAGGCGTAGTCGGGTGTGGTGAATGAGCCGTGATCCAATGATTGATCCAGCGACGTGAACGAAAGATCATCTGATCCAATCTGAACATGGCTTTCTGAAGTAACTTGTACAGTTTGGACGGTGTCACCGGTATTGGTTATGGTAAAGGATTGTGTATCACGGGTGCCTGGATGCATGATGTGGGCAAATGCACCATATTCGCTTCCCCGATAATCCCCCGCAGACCAGGAAGCGGGTGAAACAAACAAACCCTGATTGCCTGCAGCAATATCGGTGCCGATGTCGGCATTCACCAGACCGGCTCCCTGGGACCACACGTCATGCTGCGTATTGGTTGCGGAATTCATGAGGAGGTTCCTAGCCTGTTCAAAGGTGGGCCATTCGCCATGATTTTCATACCAGGCCTGGTACATCAAGGCTAAATTACCAGCAGCCACGGGTGCCGCCATTGAAGTGCCGCCAAAATTATCGGTGGCAATAGCACCCCACAACACGCCGTTGAGTGACAGGTCACCTGTGCCAAAGGCCCCGGTGGCGACGACATCGACACCCACCACATTGCGTACGCCCGGTCCCCGATTTGACCAGGAAATCACGTCGCCTCCAAGAATTTGATCAGCGGAATTGATCGCTTCAAAGAGGCCAATCGAGCCAAAAAGCGTAGAGGCACCAATGCTGATTCCACTGGCTGGGGAAGGGGGCGCCGAAGTGCCATACCCTGCTGCGCCATTACCTGTGGAAAACAAGAGCGCCGTATTTGGGGCAAAGGAACGATTGATCGCGTCAATCAACCTGGACGAAAAGTCAAATCCGTCATTGTCTGTGCCGCTAAACCCCCAGGAGTTACTCACAATTTGAATATCGTCGCCTGTACCGGAGATGCCATCATAGCCAAGACCCGCAAAGACGTAGGCATCTTCAATGAATGGGGAAAGGTAATAATCACCATTTTGCGTGGAGGCCACATCTTTGCCGGGGCCAACAACCAGTCCCTGGAAACCCGCAATGGGTGAGCCTCCCGGCCCCCAATTGACAGAGCCAACCACCACGCCTTGGCCCACCGCCACAGAAGTCGTGCCCTGGCCATGGGTGCCGCCGCCTTCAGTGAAGTCTTGCACATGAAAAGCGACTAAATCACCGTTGCCGTAAGCAGAACCGGGAACGCCCCAATACCAGTCGAGCGTGGGCACGGCCGTTTCGCCATCGGCAATAAAGTAGACCAGGCCACCCGACACATCATTCAGCCCGTCAAAATCGTAATCGAGGCAGGCAGCCTCCTGATAAGTATGATCCCGCGTCAATCGGGCGGGCGTGTCATCACTAAAGTCGTAGTTGTAGTTGATGTCCACGTAAACGGTGTCGTAGACGCCTGCTACATTTTCATCGACAACCAACACCGCGGCACGTTCACCAGAAACGGCCGTTGCATCGCCGAACGAACCGCTTAAAATGTCGGCCACAGCGGCCAACGCTTTGTCGGGATGGGACCCATAATGGTATTCACCACTCAGGCTTGTGCCAGGAACCGTGTAATCATGCGCTTCAGCGGCACCCAGCGGCGCAAAGGTGAAGTCACTAACGGCCGTTGCCGACGTGTCCGCATAGTCAGCCAGGCCATCGGCAATAAGCGTCGTGCCCACAAAGTAGTCAAACGCCGCATAATAGCTGGAAAGCGAATCGAACATCTCTGGCAAACCATAATAGGGCGAGGCATTATCATCGATGTAACCCCAGGTACCTTGTAAATCAGAATGGCAATAATCTGCACCAGAGTCGTTGGACATATAGCGGACGCCGCTGCCAGTGTAACCCTTGCTCCAGGCAGCCTGCGAGCCATGAATGGCACTGCCAGTGCCGTACCAGCCTTCGGGTGCAGGGCCGGGGCTAGCTTCACCTGTCAGGTTCAGCGCGGGCGAGATTGTGCCATTCAGGGCCGACGTCACATCGGGGTCAGTTGGCTGAGGCGAATCCACTAGCGATTCTGAACGTTGCAGGGCAATGACCGCTGGATCCGACGCCATTTTGAGAATCGCGCTGGGAGAAGCAAATCCTGCGGCAACCGTGGTGCCCAGCGGATCGATAAACGGCCGTGCAAACCATTGTGATGCGTATGCACTCAGGTCCGCTCCGGCAGTAATCCGAGCCACAAATTGCAGTTCGCCGCCATTAGGGGCGGGTCGCGCAGCCAACGCTTGGCCATTGGCCACAAGGTTACCGGCTAGAGCAGTATCAATATCTTGTAATAAATTGGGATGAATCTTGGCTCTGGCCTGGGATACGGCCGTTTGTCTACTGTCGTTGGCCGATGCCACAGAAACCATTAATACCAGGGCCAGACAGAGCAAAATTAGCAATAGGCCGCCCCTACGCTGCTTCAAAAGATGAAACATTACTTCCTCCTTCCTTTACGCTGTAAAAGCCAAAAAGTACGGGACCTGGAATATCCTCAATGCAGGCTTTTACATCCTAAACTTTAACGTCAAAGTACAACAAATACGCTTTACAGGGACATTCTTTTTAGGCGCCACCTCCTTGACTGTTTCGATCCTTTGCAAAACAAAAACCTGACCATCCAAAAACTTCAGAATGGTCAGGTTTCACAAGCAAAAACCAACTGCGAGGCAATAAGTCACTGCCCAGAAGATGGCCCAACAGATTAAATGGTGAAAAGGTGATAAAACGCACTGCTTGTTTAGTCACTTTGTTATTCAATTTAATTTACTACAAAAGAAGCTTCCGCAAAGACGCTTACGGTAAGGTAACACATTACCCGTTGGAATGGCAAGATCTTGATGGAATTAGCACAACGTATGCGCCTACAAGCACGAGACCAATCGTACCTATTTTTCTTTGTTTACGGGCTGAATAATTGTTTAATTAGGTCACGGGTTTCGCCTGGACGTAGATACTGTCCCAAATATGCGTCTCCCAACCTTAATTCAAAATGAAGATGGGCATCTTCAGTCTCGCTGTTGATGGACGCAGGGGAGCCGGTGTTGCCGATGCGCCCGATCTGCTGCCCGGCAACCACGGCCGTTCCTTCCTCAATGCCAAAACCGATCTCACTCAAATGGGAATACCGGGCCACAAACCCATCATCCTGCATAATCCAAACCTGCATCCCACGGTAAAAATCGAGATTGTCTGGCGCGGTGTAGCCAAACGCCAAATTCTCGGCACGGCGGCGGTTAAAAATGATTTCGTCCGGCCGTTCATAATCCACCGTTGCCCGAATCACCGTTCCCGAAGCGGCGGCATAGACAGGCGTGCCGTTGGCCCAGTAAAAGTCGATACCCTCATGGATACCCAACCGATAGTGGCGAGGTGCACCCGGCATCTGTAAATCGCGGGCCGTTAAGTCCTGGCTGTTTCCCGTAATTGGCCAGCTGTAAGGGCCTGCGGTTTGCCAAACGGCCGTATCTTGTGGCTGCGGTGCGGGCAGGGATGGGCCACCACTCACAAAGCGACTGTTCTCTGGCTGCTGCCAGAAAAAGAGCTGGTCACGACCCACAAACAACAGCTGATCGCCGCCCGCAGTTGCGGCAAAGGCTGAGATATTTGGCAGCTGGTAAACGGCCTGCAGGTCGCCCGTGTCTGGATGCAGAGTGATCAGCCGCCTGCCGGCCAGATCCAATATGTAAACGGCCGTCGTCGTTGCCAC
>CBDUOF010000201.1:0-9530 GCA_965368765.1 uncultured Anaerolineae bacterium
CGAGGCCTGCCTGCTTGCCACGTCGGCCACGCAGGCGGCTCAGCACGGCGTCCTGTTGGCGGGCGAACAGCTTGCGGAACGCCTTGACCCAGCGCCCCTCGATGCTCGTGGCCACGGCGTCGTTCTGCGTCCAGATGCGGGTGCGGCGCGCCTCGATGGCTTCGGGGTCGGCGACACGCTGCTCGATGGCGAGGAAGTGCAAAACAGCACCGACCCAAACAACCCCGACACGGATGGTGACGGCCAACCGGATAACGAAGACCCGGCTCCCGGCGAACTGCCGACGCCAACGCCAACCAACACATCCACCGCTACACCCACGGCCACGGCCACCCCGACCGGGACGCCAACCTTTACCCCGACCCCTACTGCCACGGCAACCTCAACAGCCACGCCAACTTTCACCAATACCCCTATCCCGCCCGGTGCCTGGAATGGTGTCTGGCTAAGCAGCTGTCAATTCCTGGACTGCGGAAGCGTTACCCTCATTCATAATGAAGGCGAAGAAACGGTCTCGGGTACGTTCGCTGCCGGAAATGGCACCCTTGTAGGCATCATTGAGGAGAATCGGCTTACCGGTACTTGGTCTTTTGCCGGGGAAAATGGTTCGATTGATTTTTGGTTGAGTGCCGATGAGCAAACCTGGATAGGCAACTGGGACAAAACGGCCGCTTGGTGCGGCTACCGGGACGGACAAACGGAACCAACCCCCTGCGGCGTCGCCACCTGGTACGGTGATTGGACAACCAACTGCGGTCCGTCTGGCTGCGGCACGCTGAGTCTCACCCAGGATGGAACCGAGGTAGAAGGCACCTATGCCAACGAGGACGGCGCGCTAGAAGCAACAGCCAACGGTACTGTGCTAACCGGTACCTGGAACCGCAACGACACCAGCGGCCCCATCCAATTCTTCGCCCTGGAAAATGGTGACCGCTTCAACGGCAACTACAACAACGGCAATTTTGCCTGGTGCGGACACCGCACTGGGGCAGACTTCCCTGACCCCTGCCTCAACGATGGCCTGGTGGTTTTCCCCATCTTTCCGCCCATCGTGATTACCTTACAGCCATTTATCCCACCGATCATTTTCCCCACGGCCACACCGACTCCCTAAGCGTGTTGGAGATTTTTAATAGAACGGAACAAAAAAATAAAGAGACCAAGTTCCCGACTTTCAAAGAGCCATTCTCTTGAAAAATCCCCTGGCGCGACGTATGATCTCGTCAGGTGACATTTGTTCGCCTCTGTTTGTTCTACAAAACACATAAGGAAGAGCCATGACAAACTACCCTGTCAATGAAACACACCGCCTAAAAACTGGACAATTAGACATGCCGCCGCGCCTGCTGCTTGGCCCCGGCCCCTCCAACGCCCACCCTCGCGTCCTGCAAGCGATTGGCAATCGGCAAGTGGGGCATTTGGACCCCAGCTTCATTGGCGTTATGAACGATATTCAGGAGATGTTGCGCTACACCTGGCAAACCAGCAATCCGTTTACGCTACCCGTTAGCGGCACGGGGAGTGCAGCCATGGAGGCAACATTGGCAAATCTGGTGGAGCCAGGCGACGTGGTGCTGGTTGGCCTTATTGGTTACTTTGGTGAGCGGCTGGTCGATATGGCGGGTCGCTATGGGGCAGATGTGCGCACGGTGGAACGGCCGTGGGGCGACGTCCTCAGCCTCGATGACATTCGGGGTGCCTTGGCGACCCACAAACCTGCACTCCTGGCCCTGGTTCATGCCGAAACCTCTACGGGTGCACTTCAGCCAATGGATGGCATCGCCGAGCTGTGCCAGGAACACAACTGTCTGCTCCTCATCGACACCGTCACCAGTTTGGCCACGGCGCCCATCTTCTTGGATGAATGGGGTGTGGATGCTGCCTACAGCTGCTCACAGAAAGGGTTGAGCTGTCCACCTGGAGCCTCGCCTTTTACCTTCAACGACCGCGCCCTGGCCAAGCTGGATCGGCGGCAGGGCAAAGTGCCCAACTGGTATCTGGACATGACCACGCTGGCCAATTATTGGGATGGCAAAACACGGAGTTATCACCATACTGCCCCCATCAACAGCATGTACGCCCTGCGTGAAGGGCTGCGCCTGGTCGTAGAAGAAGGGCTCAATGCACGCTGGGCGCGTCATCAGACCAATGCTGAACGGTTTTGGGAGGGTCTGGCAACGCTAGGCTTGAGCTGCCACGTCCAAAATCCGGCCAACCGCATCCCGGCGCTCACCACCGTGCGCGTTCCCGAAGGGGTGGATGCCAAAGCAGTGGCAGGAAGGCTGCTCAACGAGTACAACATTGAGGTGGCTGGTGGCTTTGGCCAGCTGGGCGGCAAGGTGTGGCGCGTTGGTCTGATGGGCTTCAACAGTCGCCATGAAAACGTGACCATGCTGCTGGCTGCGTTTAAAGAGATTTTGGAGCTTGACTAGCGTCATAGTGTTGCAGAGTGCGCAGCTATTTTCTTTGCACGATGTTAAGGATCGCCCATGCCCCAACCACAATTTACCATCTCCTGCCGGAATGTGTGGAAGATTTTTGGGCCAAATCCAGAAGGCATACGGCCGTACCTCAAGCAAAATCTCTCTCGCGATGAAATATTAGCCAGAACCGGACACGTCATTGCCGTGAAGGATGTCTCTTTTGATGTGCAGCCAGGTGAAATCTTTGTGGTGATGGGGCTATCTGGCAGTGGCAAATCGACCCTGATTCGCTGCCTCTCCCGGCTGATCGAACCAACCGCGGGCGAAATTATCGTCAATGGGCAAGACGTGATGGACTTTGATGATGTCCAGCTGCGTACGTTGCGCCGCCACAAAATGAGCATGGTGTTCCAGCGCTTTGGTCTGTTCCCCCACCGGACCATTTTAGACAACGTGAGCTACGGACTGGAGGTGCAGGGCATCGACAAGGCACAGCGGCATGCCCGGGCCAACCAGGTTCTGGAAATGGTTGGCTTGCTAGGCTGGGAGAAACATTTCCCTCATGAACTTAGCGGCGGGATGCAGCAGCGGGTCGGGTTGGCTCGCGCCCTGGCCGTTGACCCTGAAATTTTGCTATGCGACGAGCCGTTTAGCGCCCTGGACCCGCTCATTCGGCGAGAGATGCAGGATGAACTGCTGCGACTGCAAAAAACGCTTAACAAAACGCTGGTATTTATTACCCACGACTTTTTGGAAGCGCTCAAGCTGGGACACCATATCGCTATCATGAAGGATGGCGAAATTGTGCAGGTGGGCAAGCCAGAGGAGATTGTGGCTCATCCCGTGAACGCCTACGTGCGGGAATTTACCCGCGACGTTCCCAGGGTGAAAATTCTCACTGCCAAAACGATTATGACGGTCGCGGTGACGGACCCGGGCAGCGACCATGTTTCGGTTCATGCCGACACAAATTTGGAGGCGCTGATTGGGCTAACGGCCGTTTCCGAAGAGCCACTCGTGGTCCTGGATGATGATAACTGTATTATTGGCATGGTAGACAAGACGGCCGTTTTGCAAGCTCTGTCGGAGAACAATTGAGTCATGGGGCAGCCGCATTAGCAAATTCAGGAACTGGGCAATGAATCTGACGGTGAAAGGCAAACGGCCGTATCTCTTCTTTGGTCTCTTCTTGATTGTGGCCTTGCTGCTGGTTCATCATCTGGTTAGCAATCTCAGCCACTTCCCAGAAGCGTGGGATATCCATCTGCGTGATCCGCTCGACGTCTTCAAGCAGTGGTCTATTCGCAACCGCACCAGCCACCCGCTTTTCCTCTACATTTTTGATCCGCTCAGCGACGCCGTTGACTTCAGCCTGCGACAGGTCGAGGCGGGGCTGCTATGGCTGCCCTGGCCCGTCTTGGTTGCGGGCGTGTTTTTGCTGGGGAAAAAGTTGGCCACGCTGCGGCTGGCTTTGCTCACGACATTTTGCTTACTGTTCATGGGGCTGGTTGATCTGTGGACGGAAAGCATGCAAACCCTGGCACTCGTCGTCGTTTCTGTCTGTATTTCGCTGCGAATTGGCGTTCCGCTGGGGATATTGGCAGCACGGCAAGAGAATGTGGAGCGGGGACTACGGCCGTTTCTCGACGCCATGCAAACAATGCCCGCCTTCGTCTACCTGCTGCCCGTGGTGCTGTTTTTTGGCATTGCCCGCGTGCCCAGTGTCATTGCCACGGTTATTTATGCCCTGCCTCCTGCCATCCGGCTCACCACGCTGGGCATTCGCGACGTGTCCTCAGAGATTGTGGAGGCCGCCCGCGCCTTTGGCGCCACGCCGCGCCAAATTTTGCTCAAGGTGCAGCTGCCGCTGGCGCTGCCAACCATCATGGCTGGAGTGAACCAAACCATTATGATGGCGCTGAGTATTGTGGTAATTGCCGCGCTAATTGGCGCGGGAGGATTGGGCAAGGTGGTGCTTAACGCCCTGCGTGGCCTCAAAGTTGGCCAGGCACTGGAAGCGGGGCTGGCAATTGTCTTTTTAGCAGTGCTGCTGGATCGGTTAAGTGAAGCGGTTGCAGAACAAAATCGGACAGGGTCGCCGGTTGTGAAAAGCCATCTCTTCCCCCAGAGCTGGCAAAAAAATGGTTTCATTGCGCGAGTGGAAGCCGGTTTGGAGTGGTTGAACACAGCCAGCGGCAGCTTGCTTGCACGATTGGCCGCTTCAAGCCGTTCACCGTTTGTCATGCGGCACGCGTATTTATTAGCGAGCCTGCTCTTTTTGGCCGGACTGCTCTGGCTGGGGCGCAGGCTGGGTTGGGTAGATTTCCCGGCAAGCTGGCGCTGGGGTATTCAGGAACCGGTGGATACGGCCGTCTTGTGGCTGCGTGACAATTTGTTTGAGCAGCAGGTGGGGCCTTTTTTATGGGGGACACGGCCGTTTAGCAACTTTGTTATTCTTCGCCTGCTCGATCCGCTCGATGCGCTGTTTCAGGAATTTTTGTCCTGGCCCGTGATCCTTTTGCTCGTAGGGCTATTGGGATTTTGGGTATCTGGGTGGCGACTTGCCCTGGGCGGAACGGCCGTCCTGTTTAGCATTGGGCTGCTGGGCATGTGGGATTTGGCCATGGTGACATTGAGCCAGGTCATCGTAGCCGTTTTCTTCTCGCTGGGCATCGCCTTTCCGCTGGGCATTTGGGCGGCACGGAATGATACGGTTACGGCCGTTTTGCGACCCATCCTGGACTTTTTCCAAACGATTCCCGCCTTTGTTTATCTGGTTCCTGTGGTGATGCTGTTCAACGTCGGGCGAGTGCCCGGGATTATGGCCTCCGTGCTGTACGCCTTGCCGCCGGCCATTCGCTTGACAAATTTAGGCATCCGCCAGGCCAACCCAGAAGCGGTTGAAGCGGGCCTGGCATTTGGCTCCACCAGCTGGCAATTGCTTACCAAAGTACAGCTACCGCTGGCGCTCCCCGCCATCATGACGGGCATCAACCAAACGGTCATGATGGTGCTGGCAATGGTCGTGATTGCCGGGATGGTTGGGGGTGCCGGGCTGGGGCTTGAAGCGGTGAATGGCCTGGCACGCAACCAGCTGGGGCAAGGCATTGAGGCGGGGCTGGCAATTGTGGTTTTGGCAGTGGTGATCGATCGGCTGCTGTTGGCCGGAGCAGCACGGACGGCCGTAAAAAGTGATGGGTGAAAAGTGGTCACCTCTTGCTATTCACTCAATCAAGGGTCTCTTTCGTATCCAAACCCGTTAACCAGCGCGTAATACCAAAGGCCACCACCGCCAGACCCAGCAAAATGAGGGCTGTGATGAACGTGATACGTAAGTCACGCTCCAGTGAACTGTAAACCAGCAGGGGCATCGTTTGCGTGCTGCCCGGTAAATTACCGGCAAACAAAATTGTTGCGCCGAACTCCCCCAGGGCGCGTGCCCAGCTCAAGATCAGGCCAGCCAGCAACCCATTACGACTCAATGGCAGCATGATGTGCCAAAATATTTGCCAGCGATTGGCCCCGTCGACGGCAGCGGCATCTTCATATTCACGAGGCAGCGCGGCAAAACGACTCTGGGCAGCCCGAATGTAGAAGGGGGAAGCGACAAAAACCTGGGCCAGGACAACGGCCGTACCGGAAAAAGTTATCGTGATGCCCAACTCGGCCAGCGGCAAACCAATCAACCCACGCCGTCCGAAGACAGCCAGCAGGCCCAATCCAGCCACCACGGGCGGCATCACGATGGGCAGTTCAATAAAGGTAGTGAGCAGCCGCTTCCCGGGGACGGGGTAACGAGCCAAGAAGTAGGCCAGCGGCGTACCCAATAAGAGGATGAGAAGCACGCTGACGGCGGTGGTGGACAGGCTAAGGAGAACGGCCGAAACTATGCCATCTTGCGCTAACGGAACAGTTCCCGTAAGCGTAGCGGCTCGCCACAACAGTCCCACCACTGGCATAATGAGGAAAAACGCCATGAGGCCGGCCAATACGGCCGTTCCCCGGCCCGCCCAATAAGCAGACCTGCCGTGCGCGGTTTGTTTTTGCGACGCTGCCATTAACCGCTACCCATTGGGGGGTGGTCCAAATCCCCAGCTAGCCAAAATCGCCTGACCCTCGGCACTCAAGGCAAAATCAATAAATTGTTGCGCAGTCTGCGGCTGGGGCGCATCGCTTACGATGGCGATGGGGTAAAGGGCAACTATTTGTTGTGCTTCGACCAGGGAAAAATGCTGTACGCTGTCCGCCATGCCAGGCGTTATGTCGGAACGATAAACAATACCAGCATCCGCCTCTCCCAAGGCAATCTTTGCTACGACCTGCCGCACATTTTCCTCTTCAGAAACAAGATTGGCGTAAATCTGCGCTTGCACGGAGGCATCCAACGTGTGCAGAATAGCATCGCTGTATACGCGCACGGGCACGCCAGGAGCCGCCAGAATGAGCTGCACGCCAGGCTGCGCCAGGTCGGTTAGCGTGGCGATAGCGGCGGGATTGTCTGCCGGGACAATGAGGCTGAGTTGGTTGGTGGCAAAGGGTTGGATGGTGTTGGTTAGGATGCGATTGTAGGATACGGCCGTTGCCATTTGCACCTCATTGGCGGAAGCGAAAATGTCCGCTATAGCCCCCTCGCTCAGCTGAGCCGCAAGTTGCGACGAGCCCGCAAAGTTGAAGACAACCGCCACGCCCTGCCTGGCCTCAAATGCCTGCCCCAACTCACTAAAGGCATCGGTCAGGGAAGCAGCGGCAAAGATAATGAGCCTGTTGTTTTCATTTTGGGGATTAGAGGCAGAAACGGCCGTGCAGCCAGCTGCCATCAGGAGCCATCCCAGCACAACAACAATCCAAAATTGCCTAATTCTACTTGATTCAGCCTGCCATTTTTTCATTCAGTAATTACCAGTAGGGGCGGATTTTAGGTGAGCGCAGAAAGATTTATAACGATAAAGCTGCTCTTTCTTTGCGGTTTACTCCAGGAAAACGGAAGCTTTCTTGTTCTTCCACTTCAGAGCACTTTTCCGTTTTCACTGGAGACCTGCCCTTGCCACACTAGCGTAACAATAAAAAAAGCGGGTTTTTGCCAGGGCAGCAACCCGCTTTGTCACCTTCTCAATTGTCCGCAAATTTGCCAATCGTTCAAGCAACCTTTTGGGGCGAGTGCCAGCTTCTTATAGGTCAAGAAATATATGGGGACTCTTCACAGAGAACCCAGCGGTGCCAATTTGAACCGATTTTGGCGAGAAGCCCCACTAACGTTGGCCTGGAAATCGCCTTGAAATCGTTAAAGGGAGCTCTACTTTTGGCCGAAATAACCTGTAGCGGTTGCGCGTTCTTTGTCAATGACTTCATGAAATAGTTATATGGTAGCAACCGCCTTCGCATAAATCAGAGCTATGGCAGCCAGGCGCGCCAAACGTCTTCATTGGCATCAAGCCAGGCCTGCGCCGCTTCTTCCAGCGATTGGCCTTCAATTTCTACGGCCGCAATCATGCTGATTTGATCTTCGGTCGTGTAGTTCATGTTTTGCAGCAACTGGTGTGCATCCGGGGCAGCTTCCCCCAGACCAGACCAGAAAATCTTGAACAGATCATCCCCAGGATAGTCACAAGCAACACCGCCAGACTCAGCTTCGGCGTAGCAATCATCACTGTAGGCGGGTAGTTCCACGCGGGTCAGGTCATATTTGGCATGGATAGAGTGAGGCGTCCAGAAGTAAAACAGCACGGGCTCCTCGCGGCTGTAAGCGGAGTCCAGTTGGGCCAAAATGGCTTCTTCAGAGCCAGCAAAGACCACTTCAAATGGCATCCCCAAATTGCTGATGATGTCGCCATCGTACTGCACAAAGCTGGGGTCGCCACCCAGGAATTGGCCGGCATCGCCTGTTTCGGCGGTGGCAAAGAGATCAGCGGCTTCAGGGGTGGTGAATCCTTCCCAGGTCGCCAGACTGGCGTCTTGCTCCAGCAAATAGCTGGGCATATACCAACCGATGCGTCCAACGGGGCCGAGAAGCCCGCCATTTTCGACGGTGCCTGCACCGTCAATGTATTCTGTTACGTTGGCAGCATGGCCAGAAGGCCACACTTCCAGGCTGGCGTGGGCGTCACCAGCGGCCAGCGCGGGCCATTGCGCATTTTCATCTAACGAGATGATTTCAACCGGATAGCCTAGCTCGTTTTCCAGAAGGAGTTTGGCTACGGTCACGTTCAGCTCGGAGGCGGACCAGGCGTTTTCAACCAGGATTACAGTCATTTTGTCGTCGGAAACAGCCGTTTCGTCAGTCGCTTCTTCGACGCTTTCCTCACTTGTTGTATCGGCAGCCGTGTCACTCTCGGTGGTAGGCTCATCCCCACCAGAGCCACAGGCGGCCAGCAGCATCGCCGCCAATAGCAGAACCAACAGAGTTGCGCCCTTCCAATTGATTTTCATCGATTTCTCCTTCCTCAAAATTACAGCCTATCAACTAATTGTGGAGTATAACAGTCAAGAACTTGCTGGGCGAAAAAGAACAAAGGAGGTGGGGAAACGGCCGTGTTTCATTTACAATTGCACCTGCTTCGGCCTGACAAGCTATCATTTACACCCTCTTAAAGCAGGAAGTTGATTACGGCCGAATCTCAAGACGGTCGCGCACTGAACTTGTCCTATCTCACGGTCAAGAATTATCCTCCCTAACCAGGGTAAGAAATATGGAGGCAAGGCAATGACAAAAAATAAGGAATATGGTGACGCCGGGCGCGGAAACCGCTGGCGGATCGTGGTCTGGTCTGCAGCAGCGCTCTTGCTGCTGCTGCCTTTATTTGCAATGCAGTTCACCGATCAAGTCGACTGGGATGTGGCTGACTTCGCAGTTTTCGGCGGACTTTTACTCGGCGTCGGCGTCGCTTATGAGCTTGTGGCCAAACAGTCGGGCAGCACAGCGTATCGAGCTGCTGTCGGCCTGGCGCTTGCGGCAGCATTTATCCTCATTTGGATGAACGGTGCCGTTGGCATCATCGGGACTGAGCGCAACGACGCCAACCTGATGTATGGCGGAGTCCTCGCCGTAGGCATCATTGGGGCCATCCTTGCGCGCTTCCGACCGCGTGGCATGGCACGCACCTTGTTCGC
>CBDUOF010000202.1:0-9524 GCA_965368765.1 uncultured Anaerolineae bacterium
GTGGTGAGCACCCTGGCCTGGGAGGATAAATGCTCTGCAAGAAGGTTTAGGTGGGCAACGGCCAGGCGTGGCCCTTCGCTGTCCCGCAGTGGTCGAAGGACAAGATCAACTGGCGAGGGCAGCGTTGGCAGATCAATCTGGTGGTAGCACCGAATCTGCTCCGGCGAACAGCCATTTTGACTCAGGTTGTGCAAGGTGGTTTGCAGGGCCAACAGATCCCGATCCACCAGGGTGATTTGTTGTGGTTTCAAGGCCAGCCAGGCGGCAACGGCCGTATGCCCTTGACCGGGATTGCCCACCAGCAAATGCTCAATCTGGCCCGTGGGCAAGTCGTTGAGCAGATTAAACAACAGGCGCGTGGTGTAGCCTACCGTGCCAAATTCTGGCAGGCCGTAAGCGGTTTGCATGGTGAAATTGAGTTTGCGGTATTCAACCGGCAGGCGCTCGCGCCAAAACAGGCCGCTGGCAAAAGCTGCCACCGGCTCGGTGGTGGCTGGCGTCGTAAAATGGAAGTGGAAGACAGCGTGGTTGGCGCTGGACTCTTTAAGCGTAACGGCCGTATCCGGCATCTGCGCCAGCGTACTTTCAACCAGCGACACCAAAGGCGTCACGACCACGATCGCCACCTGACCGTTTGCTGCTAGAAACGGCCGTGTTCCCCGAATAAGCTGAACAATTACCGCCTCGCCCACCTTGCCAGGAATATTCGAGACAATGAGGTCAAAATCGCGCTCTGTGACGGCGTCGTAGCCCAGGCTGCCGTAGATTTGTACGTTCTCTAAATTGTTCAGCACTGCATTCTGTTGGGAAAAATCTACAGCCAGGGCATCTCGATCTATCATGTGAACCGTGCGCCGCTTGTCCAACTTTTGCAATGTCAGCCCCAGCGGCCCATAGCCGCAGCCCACGTCCAGCACGCGCCGCACCTTCTCCATCGGCAAATGGTTAAGCGTGCGTAGTAAAAAGCGCGATCCAGCATCCACCTCATAGCTGCTAAACAGCTCCTGAGAAACGTGAAATTGCAGCGTTTTGTCATCGTGCTTGAAGGTAAGCGTTTTTTTGAAGTAGTTTTTTTGCATAATCGTGTTGTGAAAAAGCCCAAAGCTTGTCGAATGGGTGCGATATCAAAATTGGCTTTTGCTTATCGTTGAGTCATGAGCCTGATGACTCAATGACACGTCAACAACTCTCGCACCTGCGCCACATCGATGTGAATTTGGGCTTTCAACGCTTCCAGGCCAGAAAATTTCATCTCAGGGCGGATACGGTGCATAAAGTCGAGCTTGATGGGTCGGCCGTATAAATCTCCTTCAAAATCCAGCAAATGTGCTTCTACCGTCAGCCGATGGCCATCCACCGTGGGACGCACGCCGACGTTAGTGGCTGCCAGATGGCAGGTGTCGTCCAGCCAGGCACGGGTGGCGTAAACGCCGTTGGCTGGCAGCAGCTGTTCGGCCCAAAATGCCAGGTTGGCGGTGGGAAAGCCAATGGTACGCCCCATTTGCTGACCCTGTATAACGGTGCCGCTAATGCGGTACGGCCGTCCCAAACAGCCCGTAACTTCCACTAAATCCCCTTCCGTCAGGCTGCGCCGAATACGACTGCTGCTTACGCGCTCACCACGCCACATCACCATCCCATCAACCAGCTCAACAGTGAACGCTTTTTCTTCACCCAGACGGCGCAAGAAGGGAATGTCGCCTTCACGTTGATAGCCTAAAGCAAAATTACCGCCCCACAATTGGCGCATTTCCAGGTAGCGACACAGCTCTTCTACAAAGGTTGCTGCGCGGGTTTGACGTACGGCGTCGTTGAATGGGTGCGTAATGACCAGATCGATGCCCTGCTGGGCCAACAGAGCCACCCGATCATCCAGCGTCCCCAGATAATACGGTTCGGTAAGCTGCTGAATGACCCGCTTGGGATGGGGAAAAAAGGTGAGGACGGCCGTACGCGCCCCCGCACTTTTGGCGGCATTCACCATCGCTTGCAGCACTGCCTGGTGCCCGAGATGCACGCCATCGAAAGAGCCAATGGCGACAAAGGTGGGATGTGGCTCGTGAATGTCTGATAGCTTTTCGACGCGAAGTGTTGATGGGATCATAGGCTGAATTGTATCAAATTGCTCAGGGGACGGCAGGAAACATTTTACGCGCCAGCCACGTATCTTGCTGAGCAGCTACAACGCCCAGAAATTGTCCGGCGGGAGCGTAGGCGCGCGCAAGTTCTCCGACCATTTGTATGGTTTTGGGGATCGCCTTGCCTTGCAGAATGTCCGCTGCGGCCGTTTCTGACAAATCCAGGCGGGGCAAATGACGTACGGCCGTATCGGCGGGTAACAAAAAGCTGGCAACATTTTCTGGCATGAGCTGATCCAGGGGAACGGCATCCTCGACGCCAAAATCCCCTACCGCCAGCCGCCGCAGCCCGGTCAGATGCCCACCGCAGCCCAGCGCCTCGCCCAAATCATGCCCTAGCGAACGGATGTAGGTGCCAGAAGAGCAGCCAATGCGCAAAGAGAGCAGCGGTGGTTCCCAGCCCAGCAGGGTCAGTTCCCGAATAATCACTGGGCGAAACGGCCGTTCCACATCCGTTTTGCCTTGCCGTGCCAGCTTGTAAAGCGGCTGCCCTCCCTGCTTGATGGCAGAATAGAGGGGTGGCTGCTGCTGGATATCGCCGCGAAAGGATTCAAGCGCGTCCTGAATTTGGCTGAGGCTGAGGTGGGTAAACGGCCGTTCTGCCACAATCTCGCCTTCCGCATCATAGGTGGTGGTGGTTTGACCCAGACGCACCGTCGTTTCATACAGCTTGTCGTGGCCGACTAAATATTCAACGAGTCGGGTGCTGCGCCCCAGACAAAGCAGCATCACGCCCGTGGCCAATGGGTCTAGCGTGCCCGCATGACCGACACGCCGCAATCCGGCCAGGCGTCGTACCCGGTTTACCACGTCGTGAGAAGTAATACCCAATGGTTTGTCGACGCACAAAACGCCGCCTAATCTATCCATTGCGTGGCCCTCGACAGCTTTCCGGTGCCTGACGAATCAGACAGGCGGCTTCTGTTAGTCTGGAAATATCGAATTGTCATCTTGACGTAATCGTTAATGGGATTCAGAGAGGTTGGCACGCTGCTGTCGAATGGTGTCTTTGCTCATTGCCACTAACAAAGCCTCGGCCTTGTCTAATGGTCCATCCAATGAACAGCCAGCGGCTAGCGGATGCCCACCGCCGCCCAAATTCAGCGCCAGTTCAGAGACGCTGTATGGGGGATTACAGCGGAAGCCAACGCGCACCGTGCCATCGTCCATTTCAAGCAAAACGGCGCTAATGGCTGCCTGATTGACGTTGCCCAGGAAGTTGACCAAGCCACCAGAACTGGGGGCGTTGTAGCCAATCTCCTTTCGCTTTGCGCTGCTGATTTTAGTCCAAATCAATCCATCTTCCAGCCGCATATTTTCCAAACCAATGCGCCAAAGCTGGGCGGTGGCGTAGGGCTTCCGGCTAAGACCCTGCATGGTAATGAGCGGCAAATCAGCGCCGGCCTCCACAAGTTCGCTGGCAATGCGCAGCGTTTTGGCCTTGACGCCAACGGTGCGAAAGCCCAATGTATCGGTAACGACGCCGGTGAGCAGGCACATGGCCAAATCGGTCGTGATGGTAAGCCCCATGCTACAAAAGAGATCGTACAAAATCTCGGTGGCAGACACGGCCTCTGGCACCACGAGCTGAATGTCGCCAAAGTAGGTATTGGTCACGTGGTGATCGATATTGATGACAAAAGGAACAGGCTCGTGGAGCGTGGCAAAAGATTGCCCCATGCGCGTCTCGTCGCCACAATCGACAGCAATGAGCAGATCATAGTCGGTAGGACGGCTATCTTCGGGGGGACGAACCTGTTCACTCAGGGGCAAGTAGCTAAACCGCTCGGAAACGGGATCGTCACACATGAGAACAGTTTGTTTGCCTAACTGCTGCAAGGCAACGCCAACGGCCGTTAATGAGCCGAGCGCATCTCCATCTGGGCCAATGTGGGTAATGACCAATATTTTATTTGCTTGCTGAACGGCCGTAAAAATCGCTTTCTCTATTTGGTGCAAGGGGAATCCTTTGGCTGATAGTTGTGTTATTCTGTTGGGGTATCTTGCGGCGCTTCAGCCGGGGGGATATCCAGATTGTCCAGAATCGATTCCACTTCCTGAATGTTTGCCAGCGTTGTGTCCCAATGGAAATGAAGCTGAGGCACCTTGCGCAAGCGGACTCGACCAGAAAGCTCTCGCCGCAAAAAGCCTTCAGCGCTGCCAAGAGCCTCCATGACTTCATTCTTGCGGGATTCATCTCCGAGGGCACCAACATAAATATCTGCGTGTTCAAGTTCGCGATCGATCTTGACATCGGTCACAGTCAACCCATGCAGCCGGGGATCGCTCAGCTCACGCAAAAAAAGTTCGCTAAATACAACCCGTAACTGTTCGGCCGTTCTTTGTTGACGTATTTTACTCATTTCAACTATTTACTCCGCTGCCAGTGGCAAGTTTATACTTGCTCCACTCGCTCAGTGACGTAAAACTCAATGATGTCGCCCGCTTTGTAGTCACTCCAACCTGCAAGACTGACACCAAATTCGAAACCGGTCCGTACTTCACGCACGTTGTCCTGAAGGTGCTTTAGGCTGCTGACCTTGCCATCAAAAATCAACTTGCTGTCACGGATTAGACGCGCTTTGGCGTTACGCTGTGCTTCGCCGGTGCGCATGTAAGAACCGGCAATGGTACCCACACTACGGATGCGGAACACTTCCCGAACTTCGGCGCGACCAATAACCCGATCTGCGAAGACTGGTGCCAACATGCCTTTCATGGCATTTTCTACATCTTCAAACAGTTTATAGATGATGCTATAGGTGTTGATTTGCACCTGCTCACTGTTAGCGGCGTTGCGCGCAATCGGATCGGCGTCGACATTGAAACCAAGGATGACAGCGTCTGAAGCCGCCGCCAGCATCACGTCAAATTCGGTGATGTTGCCAGTGCTGGCTAATAAGATATCTAATGTAACCTCTTCATTGTTCACATTGATCTTCTTCAGACTGTTAACGATAGGTTCCAAAGAGCCCTGCACATCGGCTTTCACAATCAGATTCAACGTTTTGCTTTCGCCTTCTTGCAGGCGGTCGAAGAAATCTTCCAGACTTACTCTGCGATCTGCCGTGACTGCGCCTGTCCGTTTCTCGTCTTTACGTTCAGCAACAGCCTTGCGGGCTTCCTTTTCTGACTTGACGACGCTGAATTGATCGCCAGCCTGAGGCATGCCGTTGAGTCCCGCCACCGAGACGGGCGTTGACGGGTTTGCTTTTTTGATGATGTTGCCGCGGAAATCAAACATTGCCTTGATACGGCCGTAATTCTCACCAATCAACAGGGTATCTCCGTGTTTAAGGGTGCCATTTTGCACCAAAACCGTCGCCATAATGCCTCGACCGCGTTCGACACGCGCTTCCAATACGGTGCCCGTTGCAGACGATTTGGGATTGGCGCGTGGCTGCGTATCTTCAGCAACCAGAAGAATGCCTTCCAGTAAATCATCAATGCCCAGCTTTTCTTTCGCAGAAACCGGGATAATCATCGTATCGCCGTCCCACTCATCTGGCACCAGGCCAATTTCGCTCAGTTGTTGGAAAACTTTATTTGGATTGGCTGAAGGCAAGTCAATCTTATTCATTGCCACAATAATCGGTACATGGGCAGCACGGGCATGGTCAGCAGCTTCGCGGGTTTGGGGCATAACACCATCATCTGCAGCCACGACCAGGATGGCAATGTCGGTTGCCTGGGCTCCCCGGGCGCGCATCGCTGTGAATGCCTCATGACCAGGTGTATCTAAAAAGGTAATGAGTTGACCATTTTTCTCTGCCTGGTAAGCACCAATGTGCTGCGTGATGCCACCCGCTTCGCCTTCTTGTATCTTGGCTTCGCGAATGACGTCGAGCAAGGAAGTCTTGCCATGATCGACATGCCCCAACATGGTAATAACTGGTGGACGCGGCTGTAAATCGGTCTCGTTTTCCGTGGCCAGCACCTGCCGCCATTTTGGCTTTTCGGTAATTGCCACTTCTTCATCGGCTTCTTCTACCGCATCAGAAACGACCTCATACCCCATCTCTTCGGCAACGATGGCAGCCGTATCGAAATCGATCTCCTGATTGATGTTGGCCATGATGCCATTGTTCATCAACTCCTTGATAACGTTGATGGGGCTAACGCCCATCATTTCAGACAGTTCGCGGACTGAAATGAAGCTCGGTAATTGAATTGGTGCTTTTGTCGTCGTCATGTTTCACTCTTCCTCATGCAAAAAACTGACTAACAGCTTCTCTTATATTCTGTTATTGTGGCCCTGTTTGGGACAGGGTCACGGGCCGCTGGGAAGCAATTGCCTCCAAGTCGGCGATGGAAACGGCCGTCTTAAGCGCCTGACCCAGTAAACGGCCGTTGGCACTCACTTTGTCCCAGCAAGCCGGTTGGTCACACAGGTACGCGCCACGGCCGTTTTGCTTTCCAGAGGCATCGACTAAAACGCTGCCCTCTGGCGTGCGCACCAGCCGCGTTAACTGCCGCTTATCTCGCTTTTGGCGGCAAACAAAACAGGTGCGTTGTGGCACATGTTTCGGGCGTGGTGGGCTCTTTTTTTTACTCATTTGTTCATTTGCCAAAATCACGAAGCCACGGAGGGTGCCAATACGGCCGTTCCCTTCGTGGCTCAGTTCCAAAAATTTGTTTAGGTACACTGTTTTGGGTGATGGCAGCCAATTGCCACCCATCATCCGCTGCGCAAATTTTACATTACAATCTCCAGCACGCTGTCTGTAACATCCACCACAAAGGCTGGCTGGCTTGGGACTGAACGATAGCCACGAGTTCTAAAACTCATCCAGATCGTACTCTTCCCATTCGGGACGACCACGACTGCCCTTGCGCTTCCGCTTCACGACAACCTCACCAGATTCCTCATCCAGCACCAGCTGCTTGCCCTTGCGTCCACGACGCTTCTCTTCTTCTGGGTCAATGGCTGGCGCTGTCGTGGGTCGGGCAATAACCACGGCGGGCTTTGTGACTTTCTTCTTCTTGGGCGCCTTCGCAGGTGTCGGGTCAACCAAGGGTTGTGACAAATCATCGATGACCGGGATAGCGGGTTCTTCTTCAGCAACTACTTCAGCTTCAGTTTCGGTTTCTACCTCAGGCTCCGCCTCAATTTCAGCTTCTACTTCTGGTTCAACTTCAGCAACAGCTTCAGTTTCTTCCACAACCTCAGCTTCCTCGGCTGCCTCTTCAGCTTCAGCAACAGTCGCTTCCGCTTCGTCGACCACGGCTTCGGCCTCTTCTGGTTCTGGAACCTCTACCCAACCGTCAAAGTTGGCGAGATGTTCTTGCACCGTCTCCAATGCTTTTTCGCCCAATCCCTTAATTTCCAGGAATGCTTCATCACCCAGGGAAAGGATCATCATGAGTGCGCCCACCGTTTCCACCTCGGCATCAAGCAGCAGGTTATGAATACGTCCTGGCAAGTCCAGCGCCTCCAGATCAAGTGCCCAGGCCTGTTCAGGGATAGATTTACGGGCTTCAACACGCACCTTTCGTTCCTCTTCGAACACAGCAGCACGCGCGGCGATAATCTTACCTTCCACACCGCCTACCAACCGATCCAGGTTGTAATAATCTTCAGAAGTAATGGGGCGTCCCGCTTCTTTCTTGGCCAGAATTTGTGTTGCCGCTTCAATGAGCTTCTCATTGCCCACAACGGCCGGATCTGCAGCCGGATGGTCCAGATTGTTTAACGAATCAGAGGCAGCTTCCGTGAGGCTCTTGATATCGATGCGCCAGCCGGTGAGCTTGGCGCCCAGTCGGGCATTTTGCCCTTCGCGGCCAATGGCCAGAGAAAGCTGATCATCTGGCACAATGACAACGGCCGTTTTGCCATCGTTAAACGTTTCTTCCAAAAAGACGTGTGAAACACGCGCCGGGCTAAGCGCCTTGGCAATAAATGTGTGCTGATTGGAATCCCACTCAATCACATCAATCTTTTCGTCGTTTAACTCGCGCACAATGCTTTGGATACGCACCCCGCGCATACCGACACAGGCACCAACCGGGTCTACACCAGGCTGCAGGGCCAATACCGCTACTTTGGAGCGCTGTCCCGCTTCACGGGCAATGCTCTTGATTTCAACCTGGCCATTATAAATTTCCGGCACTTCCAACTCTAGCAAACGGCGCAGCAAATTGCGGTGGTTCCGGCTAACAAAAATTTGCGGGCCGCGATTGGTGCGGCGCACTTCCAGCACATAAACGCGAATCTTGTCATGGGCACGGTATCGCTCACCTGGAACCTGCTGGCTTTTAGGCAAAATTGCCTCGGTGCGTCCCAGGCCAATGGTAAGATGCTGACCACTAATGCTTTGCACCGTGCCGTTTACCAATTCGCCTTCACGTCCAGAGAACTCTTCATAAAGCTGCTCTCGTTCGGCTTCACGGACGCGCTGTAGCAGTACCTGTTTGGCAGTTTGGGCAGCAATGCGGCCAAAGCTGGCTGTGGTGCTGTCTACCATAACCAAGTCGCCATACTCGGCATCGGTATGCCCTTCGCGGTGAGCCTGTTCCAATAACACCTCGGTGCGATTGTCGAAGATGGAGTCCACAACCTCTTTTTCGGTGTAGATGGTAGGTTCACCGGTGCGTGGATCGATATCGACGGTCACGCCCTGCTGGGAACTAATATTGGTGTCGCGCCGGTAGGCAGAAGCCAGGGCCGTTTTGAGAGCCTCGAAAACTTCTTCTTTGTGCAGACCGCGCTGTTCACAAATTTCATTAAAGGCTAAGATAAATTCGCTTTTCATAGAGCAAAACCTTATTTATTTTCATCTGTCTATCCAATGAAAATATTCTACAAGAAGGGCTGTTTCAATCATGCCATACAACCACTTTCTTCAATTTGCTAAAGGAGCCAAGAAACAAAAAAAGTGGGGGGCAGCCCACTTTCCGCGTTGTACTCGTCAAATGTGTCAAAAGTATAGCATGAGTTTTGTTGGTAAGCAAAACTTTTGGGTGAAAATGGCAACAAATCAATTCACGGCATCTGTCGAGGCTGGCAGGATTTCGCCACGCATCCTGGAGTTGACTACAATTGAAGCATGGAACCGACTTTATGGGAGAAACGGCCGTCTGATGTGCCACTGGTTGTACTGGATACAGAAACGACTGGATTATTCCCCGGACTGGGTCATCGCGTGGTAGAAATTGGGGCCGTCCGGCTGGAGAATTGGCGTGAGGTAGGCCAGGTAAGTACCCTGCTGCAGCCTGGGCGCAAAATGGACCCCAAAGCAAGCAGCGTCAACGGCATTCAGGATAGCGACTTAGCTGACCAACCAACGTTTGGCGAGATAGCCAATGAGCTGATGGCTCTGCTGGATGGCGCCGTGCTGGTGGCGCATAACGCGACGTTTGACGCGAGCTTTCTAGCTCAGGAAATGC
>CBDUOF010000203.1:0-9510 GCA_965368765.1 uncultured Anaerolineae bacterium
ACCCGAAGATCGGCCAAGGCCGCTAGCCCTTCATAGCCTGGCTGGCAGCTGGTGAGAACGGCCGTATTGCAGCCCAGCGCATGAGCCGTTCGCCCCGAGTACGAGACGGTACCACCCACCAGATTACCATCCGGCGTGATGTCCCGTGTAATATGTCCAATCACCAAATAATCGTTCTCGTTCACAGGGGCGATTCTAACATAGCGGACAGTTACGTGCGAGGGATGAAGCGGATTAGCGGCGCGAAAGCAGGTGGAGATTTAGCAGCTTTTAGAGGCATTATTTTCAGAGGAAACGGCACTTCGTTCGGGACGCTGCGCCTTGGATGAGGGGAACAAGATCAGCAAATTACAGCAAGAACTGCAATTTTCCGGCCTGAACGGCTTCATAGCCAAATTGAAACTGCTCACGCCGCAGATCGGCCAGTGGCAGCCAGTCAGTTCGGGTTGTGTCTTCCGTTTCGGCAAGGATGGTGGCAGACGTTAACGGCCGTTGCAAACCATAATACAAAACAGAGAGCTTCCAGGCTCGCCGCTGCTCATCCATAAAATATTGATCTTCCACGTACAGGAGCGAGCCAATGACCGGCGTCAGGCCAGCCAGCTGTCGAAAATAATGTCGAATTCTTTCTGTGGGTGTATCACTGGCAGACAGCATGACGCCAGGGGGGTGCCACAATTCAGTTTGCGGCTGTTTTTGCAGCAAAATCTGGCTGTTTTCAATAAAGATGCCGTAAACAGCTGGGCGAAATGTGATTGCTTCCGGGGCTACGGGAACCGCATTGCCGTAAATATCGTAACAAACAATGGTTGCCATGAATCAGGCTCGTTTATTCGGGAACAGCTAAGGGAATCAATTGATCTTTCAACAGGGGAATATTATCTGCCAATGTACCGAGCACGCCGTTGATAAAGCGGGGCGCACTGTCTGAGCCATATGTCTTGGCCAATTCAACAGCTTCATTAATTGCCACTTTAACGGGGGTTTCTGCTTCAATTAAGAATTCAAAAATAGCGATACGAAGAATGTTACGGTCAATGACTGCCATTTGATCAAGCGGCCATTCGGGGGCATATTGGGCAATAAGCCTGTCCATCTCTTCCTGATGTTTAATGACGCCTTGAATCAGCTGGGACGCAAATTCAACACCGGTTTTTTCCATGGGATTGTCCAACAACCGGCGTTCTAGAACTTCACCAGGGGCGTGAGAAGCAATGTCGTATTCGTAGAGTGTTTCGAGAGTTACGCGCCTTGCGCGACGTCTTGTTTTCATAATTCACAGACGGAATTATCAGTAGCCAGAAAAAAATTAATGGGTCGATTCTTCCTGGGCATAGACAACATCTTCCACATGCACGTTGACTGCCTCAATAGAAATTCCAACCATTGTATCGACAGCTTCGGCAACGGCCGCTTGAAGGCGTTTACTCGTCTCCATAATGTTCACGTGCGGACTCATTATAACGTAAATATCAAATTTAACCCTATTATCACCAGTCAAATTAAGCAAGACGCCCGTTTGTCGTGACTCACGACGAAAAAGGCGCGCAACATCGGCTGGGATGGGTGCCATTTTAGCAACCCCTTCAACTCGCAAACTGGCAAAATGCGCAATCGTTACCAATACATCCGGGGCAACTTCAATGCGGCCAATGCTTTCCTGTACATTATCCATTATGGTTTGCTCCCATTTTGTGATCAATAGGCTCTTGGTTCAAAACCAAAGCCACCGCGGCTACATAGCAATGCCGCCATCAACACTGATGACCTGCCCCGTCATGTAGGCTGCCTTGTTCGACGCTAGAAATGATACCAGATAAGCAACCTCTGGCAATTCTCCCCAGCGCCCAAGCGGGATCAGTTTTTTCGACTCACGAACCATTTCATCGTCCAGCACGTCGGTAAGGGCGGTGGGGAAAAAGCCGGGCGTAATGACATTGACCGTGATCTCTCTGGACCCTATCTCTTTGGCCAATGATTTGGAAAAGCCAATGATCCCCGCCTTAGAGGCCGCATAATTGGTCTGCCCACCCTGGCCAATTAAAGCCACCACGGAAGAAATGTTGATAATGCGCCCCCCTTTTTTACGGCGCATCATGGGACGAACGGCCGCTTTGCAGCAGTTGAAGACGCTCTTGAGGTTGGTATCAACAACAATGTCCCACTGATCCTCTTTCATGGAAAGCAGCAGCGTGTCGCGGGTGGTGCCGGCATTATTGACCAAAATATCAATCTGACCGTAGGTATCGATAGCGGTTTTGATAAGTTCCTGGGCGGCATCAAATTGGGAAACGTCCGCCTGAACGGCCGTTGCCTCACCACCGTTTGCCCGAATAGCCGCCACAACCTCTTCTGCCGCGCCGCTGCTTGCATTGTAATTAATGACAATCTTGGCGCCATTGGCTGCCAGATCTTCAGCGATGGCTCGGCCGAGCCCGCGAGACGCGCCCGTCACAACCGCAACTTTTCCTGCTAACAAAGACACAATGCTTCCTCCATTTGTTAGGCCCCTCTAGGTGAGTTCCTATTAAAGATTTTCGCCAAAGGTCAATTTTATCCGGCTTGCCTTACGGTCAATGCGCTTCATAAAGCTAAGCAGCGTATCGCCAGAGCCAACCTCCACAAAACGGTCGACACCTTGCCCTAGCAAATAATTCATAGAATCAGTCCAGGCAACCCCGGACGTAAGCTGGGCTTTCAGCTCATCCCGAATTTGATCTGGCATGGTGAGTGGTTGGGCATTGACATTACCAATGACTGGCACACTGGGCGACTGAATGGGCGTGGCGTCAACAGCCTGAGCAAACGCTTCGGCGGCTGAAGTCATCAATGTAGAATGGGCGGCAATGGTGATGGGTAGTTTGACGACTTTGCGGGCTTTGGCAGCTTCGGCCAATTCCATAGCGCGGTTGAGCGCAACTTCATCGCCTGATATCACAACTTGCCCGGGGCAATTATCGTTGGCGACCTGGACGGAACGGCCGCTTTCTTCACAAGCTTGCTGGCATACGGCCGTTACCGTGGGAATGTCCAATGCCAAAATAGCAGCCATTGCCCCCGGCTCCTTCTCTCCCGCCGCTGCCATCAACTCACCACGCTGTCGCACCAGTCGCAAGCCATCGGCGAAAGCAAGTGCCCCAGCCGCAGTCAGTGCCGTAAGCTCGCCCAGGCTGTGACCCGCCATAAATGCCGGCACTGCCCAGCCCTGCGTTTGCATTCGTTGCCACATCGCCAGGCTGGTAACAAACAGAGCCGGCTGCTGGTTTACCGTATCAGTGAGCCTCTCTTCTGGCCCTTCAAAGCAGAGGGTAGAAAGGGCAAAGCCCAGTTGTTCATCTGCTTGATCAAAAACAGCACGCGCTTCCGGAGTGTTTTGGTAAAGTTCCAACCCCATGCCTACGTGCTGCGCCCCTTGTCCGGGGAAAAGATATGCACTACTCACTTGATAATGTCCAATAATTGATGGGGGAAATTATGCTGCACTGCGGATTCTGTAACGAACAGCTCGCATGCAGGGAACCCAAAATGATAAAAGGCCGTGTCATACGGCCTCTTTTCCATTCATTATGCTTCTGCGACTGGCAGAATTTGGCGACCATTATATTTACCGCACTCCAGGCAAACACGATGGGAACGCTTCATTTTGCCACAATCCGGGCATTCCACCAGGTGAAATGTCTGAAGTGAATCGTGCGTCCGCCGCCGGCCGCGCCGTGCTTTAGAAATCCTTCTCTTTGGTACAGCACCCATGACAACATCCTCTCTAATAAGTTTCAGGCAATTGCCTGCAAATTAATATTACTTCACAACAAAAAACAGGCGGCAAATCTGCCGCGACTGGCAATTATAGCCTTACCCGTCTGACTGTCAAGATAAATCTGGTGGTGAAAACGGCCGTCTCCTAGTCGCTAGCCGGAGCGTTGGCTGGTGCCTGCTCTCGCTCTACCTTGTTTAGCCCGTTGCGCACCACAGAGAGCGAGCGAAGCAAATCTTCTTCCAGCTTCACCAATACTTCCATCACATATGCATCTGCGTCATGACGTAATGCTTCGGCGTCGCGCCTGGCTCGCTCCAGAATATTGTCGGCCCGCTGCTGCGACGATAAGGTAATGGCGTCTCGCTTTACCAATTCCCCTGCTTCTTGCTTAGCCAGGTCACGAATGCGCTCGGCCTCTTCCTTAGCCTGCGCCAAAATCCGATCTTTTTCGGCTTCAATACGATTTGCGCGCTTAACCTCTTCAGGAACCGCAACGCGCATTTGGTCAATAATGCTAAAGATGCGGTCTTCGTTCACGACCAGGTTGGCGCTAAGCGGTATGCGCGGGCTATCGTTAAGTGCTTGTTCCAGGCGATCGACCAAATGTTGAATATCCATTCTTATATCCCATGTTTAGCAAGAAGCGGTTCATTTGTAAGGATTATAGTAGCTAAACGATTAATCACGCAACGGCACCGGGCGATTAAACGAGTCTGCCTCTGTACCGTTGAACCGACTATACAAAGCCTCAGCGACATTGTGCGGCACCATACTGCTCACATCACCGCCCAATGAGGCAATTTCACGAACGGTCGTGCCACTTAAAAATGTGTGCTCCTCATCCGTAATCAGGCTAACCGTCTCAATTTCCGGGGCAAGCCGTTTGTTAGCAAGAGCCAGACGAAACTCAAACTCAAAGTCAGAAAAAACGCGCAGGCCACGGACAAACACCTGGGCATTCAGGGTACGCGCGAGATCGACAGCCAAGCCGCTAAAGCTAATGACCGTGATATTGTTTGCCTTGTCTTGCGGCAAGGCATCTTCAATCATCTTGACGCGCTCGTCAACAGAGAAAAGGAGCGACTTGGTGGGAATCTTGTGATCGTACACAGCAACAATGAGTTTGTCGAAGACTATTGCCCCTCTTATCATCAAATCGAGATGGCCATAATGAACGGGATCGAAGGTGCCGGTGTAAAGTGCTGTAATCAAGAGGATGCTCCTGGAAAATGTGGCTGGAGGTTGCGTGCTAGTCAACTTTGCCAGCGACTAGCCATCAACCACTAGCATCTATGCTTAACTAACATCGCCAGCGTGTTGCCAGAAATGAGCCACACGCTGGCGCAGCAGCTGGTGTTCAGGTTTTTCAAGATTGGGATCTTCCTCAGCAATGGATTGGGCTTCTGCCTGGGCAATTTGCAGCATATCCATATCCAGCAGGGAAGCCAACTGCAGTTCTGGCAAGCCGCTCTGGCGACGGCCGAAAAATTCGCCGGGACCACGAAGCTCTAAATCTTTTTCGGCCAGGGCAAAGCCGTCATTGGTCTGGGTAAGTGCCCCTAGCCGCTCCTCGGCATCAGCCGTCTGGCTGTCGGCGACAAGGATGCAGGTAGATTTGTGCTCACCGCGCCCGACACGCCCGCGGAACTGGTGTAGCTGGGCCAGACCAAAGCGATTGGCCCCATCAATCAGCATGACCGTACTGTTGGGAACATCCACGCCCACTTCAATAACCGAGGTGGAAACAAGAACGTCCAGTCTACCTTCATAAAAGCTGCGCATGACGCTTTCTTTTTCTTTGCCGCTTAAACGGCCGTGCACCAGGCCCACCTGTAAATCGGGAAACACCTGGGTTTGCAGCCGCTCATGTTCTTCAACGGCCGCTTTGGCCTCTATCTTGTCCGACTCTTCTACCAGCGGATAAATAATATAAGCCTGCCGCCCCTCGGCAACCTGCTTGCGGATGAAGGCATAGGCGCGTTCCCGGTCGCGGGTGGGAATCCAAATTGTATGAATTTCCTGACGTCCCGGAGGCATCTCGTCTAAAATAGAGAGGTCCAGATCGCCGTAAAGTGACAAAGCCAGGGAGCGAGGAATGGGTGTCGCACTCATGGTCAGCAGGTGCGGGCTAATTGAGCCACTTTCTGGTCCTTTATCCCGCAACGCTTGCCGCTGATCCACACCAAAGCGGTGCTGCTCATCGACGATGGCCAGGGCCAGGTTACGGAACGTCACGTTTTCCTGAATCAGGGCGTGTGTTCCAATGGCCAGATCGATTTGGTCGTTGGCGAGTTCATCGTAAATGCGGGTTCTCTCAGCGGTAGCCGTGCTACCGGTAAGCAGGCATAGCCGCAAGCCCAATGGTTCTAGCAGCGGCTTCAGGCTATTAAAGTGTTGCTCCGCCAAAATTTCTGTGGGCGCCATGAGGGCGGTTTGGGCACCTGATTTGGCCGCCAACAGCAGAGCAGCAGCAGCCACGACCGTTTTGCCTGCCCCCACATCCCCTTGCAGAAGACGGTTCATGGGAATGCCCTTGGCCATATCATCGGCAATCTCCTGGATGACACGCTGCTGAGCGGCAGTCAACGTATAAGGCAGATTTTGTTGGAATTGGTTGAGTACGGCCGTATCCAGCGCAATTGCTACCCCCGGCTGCGACTGCCATTCATGCCGAAAACCCTGCATCCCCAGCTGGAGCAAAAAGAGTTCATCAAAAATCAGCCGACGACGGGCTTCATGCAGCGCACGTTGGCTGTCGGGGAAGTGCTGCTGCTGGAGGGCATCGGGCAGCGCTTCCAGCTTTTGCCGCTGACGCACGCTGGCTGGCAGCGGGTCTGGTACACGGGCTGCCCAATGATTTACCACGCCGCGCATAATGTCTCGCATTCGGTTGCTGCTAAGCCCCTGGGTTAAGGGGTAAATGGGCACAATGCGCCGCGTGCGCAGCGGATCTAGCTCCAGCGGTTCCCACTCTGGCGAGTTAAATACGGGCCGACCTAAATATTGCTCAACCTTGCCGCTAAGCACAATTTGCATCCCAGCTTTGAGCTTTTCAGCCAGCCATTTTTGGTTGAACCAGGTGGCCTGAATCTTGCCTGTCCCGTCACTGATAATGGATTGGACGACGACCTGATTGCTGCGGCTGCGACGGGCACGGGTTTCCCAAATGGTGCCGATGACGGTGACGGTTTCACCATAGACCAGCTTATGAATGGGCTTCATCAAGGTGTAATCGTCGAAACGGCGGGGGAAGATATAGAGCATCTCCTCGATAGTCGTGGCACCGAGCTTGGCCATTTGTTCCGCCAGCTTGGGGCCAATGCCACGCACGGCCGTAACTGGCTGAGCCAATCCTGCGGGGTCCGGATCAATCCGCTTGCCCGGCGTACCGCGTCGATCCCACTTGCCTGGTTTCTTGTTGTGCGGTGGTGGTGCAGGCTCACTGGCACGCTTGGCTGTCCGCTCAGCAGGCTCTTTTTGCCTGGTCGGAGCAGTGGCCACCGCGGCTGTCGCTTTTTGCGGATCTGGCGTGGCGGCTGGCTTTGGCTGCGCTTGTTTTGGGGCCGCAGCTGGCTCCTTTGCCTGACGCTGATTCACCCTATCCTGCAGCGTTTCAATAGCCTTGGCACGCGCTTCTGTACCGGGGAGACGGCCGTATTCCGACAACACTTCGGCGACTTGCTCAATTAACGCTTTGTCCGTTTCAGAAACGGCCGCTTCCCGTGCCTGGCTCACCCAAAATGTGGCAAATTGACGAATGCCGCCCACCACAGCCTTGTTTTTGTATCCTTGGCTGGTTTCTAAATCCAATACGCGTTGCAGACGGTTCAATACTTTTTTCATATAAATGAGTTTATCCTAAGGGTGCAGTCTAAAACAACTTTAATGCCTGGGAGATTGGAGACTGGAGATTAGGGAGCAGGCAATCTTAAAGCCCAACTAATCTTAAATCTCCTTCACTTGCGCCGCAATTGCAGCAAATCCCACGGCGCCAACGCCCAAATGGGTGCCAACAGCTGGCGTAATTCCCTGAATGAGCGGAGCAAACCCACACTGATCAACAAAAAGGTTGCTGGATAACTGATAAAGTTCTTCAGCGGCTTCTTGCGCATTCACGTGGATGATAGCCAATCGTTCAAATGGAGCCAGTTCTGAGACCATTTTTAGCATTTCGCCCAGCGCCCGTTTGCGCGTGCGCACTTTGGCGACGGCCGTTATCACCCCGTCGGCAATCATCATGATGGGCTTAATTTGCAGTAGAGAGCCCATGCCAAACTGTGCCCAGCTCACCCGCCCGCTGCGATGCAGTGACTCTAACGAATTGATCATGCCAAAAACGCGGGTGCGGCTGACGCGATCATTCAGCATTGTCACAATGTCGGCCAGCGATTGGCCGGCGGCAGCGGCTTCGGCTGCCAACAATACCAGCAAGCCTGCGCCGAGGGTGATCTGGCGGGTATCGAACAACGTGACCGGAGCCGATCTGGCAGCGGCCGCCCCCAGTCGTGCGGAATTAAAAATGGCGCTTAGATCACGGGCAATATGCATCGACAAAATTTGGCTGGCGCCCTCAGCGGTGATCTGCTCATACAGTTGGCTAAAGGTTCCGACGGCGGGTGCGGCCGTAGTGGGATAAGTGGGGTAGGTAGAGAGACGGCCGTAAAACTGCTCGCGGGTCAGTTCTACGCCCTCCAAATAGCTGATATCGCCAACGTTGATGTAAGCGGGAACCACGGTGATATCAAATTGGTGTGCCAGTTCGGGTGGCACATCGCAGGCACTGTCGGTGACAATTTTTATGGTCATGGGAAAATATAGACCCCAAGGATTTTTGAAACCCTTGGGGTCTTAATGGATCATTCAGCCCCTAAAATATAGAAGTAGTAAGGTTGTCCACCAGACAGTAACTCAATTTCAAGGTCGTCGTACTGGTCCTCAATTTGGCTGGCCAAATCGCCAGCTTCTTCCTCGCTGATGTCCTCGCCATAATAGATGGAGAGCAGCTCGCGGTCGTCCATTTCCATCGCAGTGAGGACGGCGTTTAAGACGGCCGTTAATTCTGAGCCTGAGGTACATAAACGGCCGTTTACCAGCCCAATATATTCCCCTTCATTGACCTCAACATCGTCCAGCGTGACGGTGCGGGTCGCCCGGGTAATCTCGGCCGTCGCCACCTCGTGGGCGGCGTCAGCCATGGCTTTGGCCGTCTCCGCCAACTCGCCATCCGGATTCAAGCCCAACATGGCGCTGAGTCCCTGCGGGGCAGTTCGAGTCGGCACCACAGCCACATTTTTAGGGCTGAGGTCGCGGGCCGCTTCGGCCGCCAGGATGATATTTTTGTTGTTGGGCAGAATGATTACCTTATCGGTGGGTACATCCTGGATAGCCTGGAACAGCTCTTCGATGCTGGGATTATTCGTCTGGCCACCGCTGACGACGTAGGAGACGCCCATGCTGCGGAAGATTTCCGCCAGCCCGTCCCCGGCGGCTACAGCAACAACGCCAACTTGCCCAGGCTGCACGTGGGTCTTGATGAGGGGAACGGCCGTTGGCATGGAAACCGTGACGGGCGGCATCGGCGGAGCCTGCACAATCTCCTCCATCTGCATCTGCATATTTTCTACCACTACATCGGTAATTTCTCCCAGGCTGATGCCATAAGAAAGCGGCACGCCGGGGTCTTTTACGTGAATATGCACTTTAATCGTCGTTTCATCCCCCACCACGACCGTCGAGTCGCCCATGGCATCGAT
>CBDUOF010000204.1:0-9480 GCA_965368765.1 uncultured Anaerolineae bacterium
CAATCGTCCCTATGTTTACATGTGGTTTTTCGCGCACAAATTTTTCTTTTGCCATAATTTCCCTTTCCTCTATGCTAATTGATTCGTAACCAAAGCACTGGTTTAATTATTTCCTACACTATTATTACTGTCGTTTCAATTAACGGCCGCTTTTCATCAAGCCTTCTGCAATAGAATCGCTTACTGGTGCGTAATGCTCAAACTCCATCGTAAATGTGCCGCGGCCTTGAGTCATTGAGCGCAAACGCGTTGCATAGCCAAACATCTCTGCCAAAGGCACGCGTGCACTAATAGATTGCAATCCCTCAGAACGCATTTCCATACCGCCAATCAGGCCTCGGCGTGAAGAGAGATTCCCAATGACATCACCAGTATATTCTTCTGGGGCCACAACCTCGATCGCCATAATCGGCTCCAAGAGAATCGGACGCCCCTGCTGCATACCTTCTTTCAAAGCCATTGAACCCGCGATCTTGAAGGCCATTTCTGAAGAGTCTACCTCATGAAAAGAGCCATCATACAGCGTTGCTTTAACGTCCACGATAGGAAAACCAGCTATCGTCCCACTTTCAAGCGCTTCACGTACGCCGGCTTCGGTTGGCTTGACGTACTCTTTTGGAATAGCCCCACCTACGATTGCGTTTTCAAAGATGAATCCAGAACCAGGTGCTAACGGCTCCAAACGCATCACAACATGTCCAAACTGTCCACGACCACCAGATTGACGGACAAACCGCGCCTCCGCTTTCTCTACCGTGCGTGTAATCGTTTCTCGATAAGCTACACGTGGTTGCCCAACGTTGGCCGCTACTTTAAATTCACGCAGCATCCGGTCAACCAAGACTTCCAAATGAAGCTCGCCCATTCCAGACAAAATAGTCTGCCCAGTTTGGTCATCGGTTCTCACCTGAAAAGTTGGATCTTCTTCCGCCAAGGAACGGAGCGCAATGCCCATCTTATCTTGATCAGCATTGGTCTTTGGCTCAATGGCCAGATTAATAACGGGTTCAGGGAACTTAATCGCTTCCAAAACAATAGGAGCATCTTGAGCCGCTAATGTTTCGCCGGTAAAAGTCAGCTTCATACCAAGCGTTGCTGCAATATCACCTGCGTGAACTTCTTTCAAATCTTCGCGCCGGTCGGCATGCATACGCAAAATACGGCCGATTCTTTCCTTCTTGTTCTTAGTGGTGTTTTGCAGGGTATCACCTGTACGCAACACGCCAGAATACACGCGGAAATACGCCAGCTTACCCACATAGGGATCCGTCACAATCTTAAAGACAAGTGCCGACAGCGGCTCATCATCAGAAGCAGAACGGGTCTCTATCTCTCCGGTATCTGGATTCATCCCTTTAATGGGCGGGACATCTAGCGGCGAAGGCAGATAATAAATAACTGCGTCTAGCACGCGCTGAATACCCTTATTGCGCAAGGCTGTGCCACACAATACAGGCGTAACCAAATTATTTACGGTTGCGTTGCGTAACGCTGCACGCAACTGATCGACAGTTGGCTCGTCGCCTTCCAAATACTGTTCCATCAAAGCGTCGTCTGTTTCGATAATACGCTCAATGATGATTTGCCGCGCTTCTTCAGCCCGCACACGAAAGTCTTCAGGAATGTCCACAATTTTGGCTTGGGCACCCAAATCATCGTCATCCCAAACGGCCGCTTCCATCGAAAGCAAGTCAATAATGCCCCGGAAATCGGCCTCTTGGCCAATGGGCAGTTGAATGGCAATTGGGTTAGCGCCTAAGCGATCGCGAATCATGCTAATTGTGCGAATAAAATCTGCACCGGTTCGATCCATTTTGTTAACAAAACAGATGCGGGGCACATTGTAATCGTCGGCCTGACGCCACACAGTCTCTGACTGTGGCTCTACCCCGGCAACAGCATCAAACACGACCACCCCACCGTCCAAAACGCGCAAGCTGCGCTGCACTTCGGCCGTAAAGTCAATATGACCCGGGGTGTCAATAATATTAATCTGATGATCCATCCAGGATGTTGTGGTAGCCGCGGACGTAATCGTAATACCACGCTCCTGCTCTTGCACCATGTGATCCATCGTGGCTGTCCCATCATGGACTTCACCCATGCGATGAATAACACCTGTGTAATACAGAATGCGTTCAGTAGTTGTGGTTTTACCAGCGTCGATATGGGCAATAATGCCAATATTCCGTACGCGGTCTAGTTGCAAACTCATAATATTTAATACCTAATTTCCCTAAAAACGGAAATGTGAAAACGCTCGGTTGGCTTCTGCCATGCGGTGTGTATCGTCCTTCCGCTTAACGGCCGCGCCCTGATTTGTCGAAGCGTCCATGAATTCATTGGCCAACTTGTCAGCCATCGAACGGCCGCTTCGGCTGCGTGCTGCCATCAAAAGCCATCGCATTGCTAATGAAAGCTGGCGACGGGAATCAACGGGCGTAGGAACCTGATAAGTAGATCCACCTACCCGGCGTGCTTTCACTTCAATTTGAGGTGTCGCATTTTGAATAGCTTGCTCAAAAACCTCAATAGCCGGTTTTTTAGCTCGCTGCTCAATAAGCTCAAAGCTTTCATAGAGCACACCTTGTGCTGTACTCTTTTTCCCACCATACATAAGGCGGTTTACAAACATAGAAACATGGATGTTGCCATATTTCAGATCAGGTTGAACGATTCGTTTCTCAGGACGATCACGTCTTGGCATCTTGCAATTCTCCGTTAGTTAACTAAACGACTACTTCGGCGCTTTGGTGCCGTACTTTGAACGGCCCTGCTTTCGCTTGTCCACGCCGCCTGCATCCAGTGTGCCGCGAACAATATGGTAACGGACACCAGGCAAATCTTTGACGCGGCCACCCCGGATCAAAACAACAGAATGATCCTGCAAGCTATGGCCCTCGCCAGGAATATACGCCGTAACCTCAATGCCATTCGTCAAACGTACACGGGCAACTTTGCGCAATGCCGAATTCGGCTTCTTTGGCGTCATCGTTTTTACCTGAGTACAAACGCCACGCTTCTGCGGAGCGCCTTTTGGCTGGCGCGTCCGGCGTTGATTAAATGAATTAAATGTCCACTGTAAGGCAGGGGCCGTGCTTTTCTTGCCTTTGGCTTTACGCCCCTTGCGTACAAGTTGATTAATCGTAGGCACGCTGGTTTATCTCCTTACTCTCTACCTTTCTAGAATCCGACAGAATTCACAAATTCAATCGGCACACACATACTCGTAGCCATCAAACGTCGGTGTATTTTGTTCAATTTCGATGGCTACAAAATAGCTGTCCGCATCATTTCGTTAACTAATTGGCGAAAAGCCACTAATACCCGACAAATGGAGGCCATCGTAGTTGTAAGAACTCGATGGCCTCCACATGGTTTCATCTATTCAATTAGTAACTGCGTATTTATCTAGTTACCTGTTTGGGACAGACATACGAAGGGCGATTCTATCACAGTTGATATGGTTGTCAAACAGTTTGCAGGCTATTTTTTAAACTATATTTAGTATGGCAGATACGGCCGTTTCCAACCCTATCTGCCACAAATTTTTTAACGACGGCTGCGGGCCAAATCCATCAGACCGGTTCCAGCCCATTTCTTGTTCTTCTTTTCGTCTTCTTTGCCAAATCGCACCAATTCACCGCTGTCTGTAACGGCTTCCACAGCCAGACCAAGACTTTGCAGCTCTTTCACTAACACTCGGAACGATGCCGGTACGCCAGGCTCATCAATCGGCTCATCTTTTACTATGGCTTCATAGGTTTTTACCCGACCCTGCACATCATCAGACTTAATCGTAAGCATCTCTTGCAGGGTATAGGCAGCACCATAAGCTTCAAGTGCCCACACTTCCATTTCACCAAACCGCTGTCCACCGAACTGGGCTTTACCGCCCAATGGCTGCTGTGTCACCAGGGAGTACGGGCCGGTAGAACGCGCATGGGCTTTATCTTCAACAAGATGGGCAAGCTTCAGCATGTGCAAAATACCGACCGTGACGGGCTGGTCAAACGGCCGTCCCGTTTTACCGTCAATCAACTTTTCTTTACCCAAAATTGGCAACGGCTCATGCGTGATAGTCGTAATCTTATTTGCCAACACCTGTAATTGAGCGATCTCTGTCTTTGACGGATCAACCTGCACATCCTTGGGCAAAGCTTCACCAAATTTGTCCAGGATATAGCCATACCATTCACGAACACACATTTCGATGACGGCCTCATCGTGAGGCGGCCAATCCAGCTTACGCATCGTTTCATGCGCTTCAGGGAATACCAAATCTGGATCCCAGTCACGCCCTCTTGCCCACTCACGAGCGACACTCCACTGCGCATAACGCAAATCCGTATCCAGGCGCTCGACCTCATAGCCTTCTTCGCCAAGCCACCCCGTGACAAACAGACGACGCGCTTCATTTTCATCTTCCAAAGACTCTAAATCATATTCAATCTCTGTCAGCCAATCCCAGGCCCAGCCAGCAGCAACTTCCCAGGCACGTCCCAATAACCAGGCACGCGCCAGTTCCGCTGAGATTTCGCGCTCATTCGCCCCGTCAAACACTGGCGTAATGGCGCGGAAGCCTAACCGGTGAGCCGCCCAGCCAAGGTGCGTTTCCAGCACCTGGCCGATATTCATACGGCCTGGGACACCCAATGGGCTCAAGATAATATCGATGGGGGTACCATCAGCCAGGTACGGCATATCTTCAATCGGTACGATCTTGGAAATGACGCCTTTATTCCCATGTCGCCCGGCCATTTTATCGCCCTCAGAGATCTTGCGGCGCTGCGCGACACTGACGCGCACCATCGTTTCTACACCAGCCGGCAAATCACGGTCATGCTGTCGGTCAAAGACGTGGACATCCACAACCTTGCCACGAGCACCATGCGGCATACGCAAGCTGGAATCTTTTACTTCACGTGCCTTGTCCCCAAAGATAGCGCGAAGCAGCTTCTCTTCTGGACTCAGCTCTTTTTCACCTTTCGGGGTAATTTTACCAACGAGAATATCCATCTCATTGACATCAGCACCCACGCGAATAATGCCACGCTCATCCAAATCCTTTAATGAATCTTCGCTCACGTTGGGAATGTCGTAGGTGATTTCTTCAGGCCCCAGCTTGGTGTCACGCGCTTCTACCTCATGCTTCTCAATATGCACCGAGGTAAACTGATCTTGGCGCACCATGCGCTCACTGACCAGAATGGCATCTTCATAGTTGCCACCTTCCCATGATAGGAACGCGACCAAAACATCTTGCCCTAAAGCCAGTTCTCCATATTGAGTAGAGGAGCTATCGGCCAAAACATCGTTCTTCTTGACGCGCTGTCCTTTTACGACAACTGGGCGCTGGTCAATGCACGTGCTTTGGTTAGAGCGATTATATTTGCGCAGGTTGTAGGTACGTGGCCCATTTTCCGCCACAACCACGATGGTGTCGCCAGTGACGTTCACGACTTCACCATCTTCTTTGGCCACAACAATCTGACCAGAGTTTACGGCGGCTTGCTGTTCCATGCCGGTGCTTACGATAGGCACGTCTGGCTGCAGCAACGGCACAGCCTGGCGCTGCATGTTCGAGCCCATAAGGGCACGGTTGGCATCGTCATGATCCAAGAAGGGAATCAATGCCGCCGAAATACCAACAATCTGCCGAGGCGCAACATCAATAAAGTCAATGCGCTGTACAGAAGTAAAGCGGAACTGCTGATTGCGCCGTGAGGAAACGCGCGTATCCATGAACTGTCCATCATCATCAATGCGGGCATTTGCCTGGGCAATGGAGTAATGATCTTCTTCGTCGGCAGACATGTAAATGACTTCATCTGTAATGTAGGGCTTCACCTGAACTTCAGCAATGCCAGCTTTCTTAATCGCCTTGGCATCTTTTTCTGTAATCGGCTCACGTGCCGCCACAATGATTTCACCCGTTTCTGGATGAACGATATTGCTGAAGGCATCATGACCAACCAGTTCCTTGCTATTGCCGGGAATGGTGTTCAAAACACGTCGATAGGGTGTTTCGATAAAGCCATATTTGTTCACACGGCCGTATGTCGCCAGACGGCCAATCAGACCAATATTCGGTCCTTCCGGTGTTTCAATGGGGCAGATACGGCCGTAATGGCTATGATGCACATCACGCACCTCAAACCCGGCACGCTCACGCCGTAAACCACCAGGGCCTAAAGCAGACAACGTCCGCTTATGGGTCAGTTCGGCCAGCGGATTGGCTTGTTCCATAAACTGACTCAGCTGCGAGCTACCAAAAAACTCGCGCACAGCCGCCACCACAGGGCGAATATTGATCAAAGAAACAGGGGTGACAGTATCACTATCCCGAATCGACATCCGTTCCCGAACCACTCGTTCCATGCGGCGTAAGCCAACGCGCAATTTCGCTTGCAGCAGCTCACCTACCGTTTTCACCCGGCGATTGCCCAAATGATCAATATCGTCGGGCCCTTCCAGGCCATTGTTAATGTTAATCATCCGTCGCACCAGCTGCACAATATCGTGCTGCGTAATCGTGCGATGGGTTAAAGGAACCACATCCTGCACAGTTAATCGTTTGTTCAGCTTGTATCGACCAACACGAGCCAAGTCATAGCGACGTTGATCAAACAGCTGCTCACGCAAATACTGGGTAGCATTGTCCAATGTCGGGGGATCGCCAGGGCGCATGCGCTTGTAAAACTCGATCAGCGCCTGTTCAGCCAGAGACTTATCAGGGTCCCAAGCCGGTTCTTGCTCAATGCTTCCCTGAATGTAAAGATGTTCACCATTCGTATCAATATCATCAAACAGCGCGATGATTTCTTCATCGCTCCCCACTTTGAGGAGCGGATTTTCCAGGCCATCATCAATAGCAGCCATCGCCCGCAAGAATAATGTCACGGGAACGGTGCGCTTACGGTTAAATTTGACAGTGATGTAATCCGTCTTGCGGGTTTCAAACTCCATCCACGCGCCACGGTCGGGAATCAGTTTACCCATCGCCAACGGCCGTCCCGTGGTGCGCTCTTCCTGAACTTCAAAATAAGCACCTGGAGACCGAATTAGCTGGCTAACCACAACCCGCTCCGTTCCATTAATAATAAAGGTGCCGGCAGGCGTCATGAGCGGAAAATCGCCCATAAAAATATCCTGCACGATTGGCTGATCCTGGTCGGGGCTGTAAAGCATCGCCTTGACATACATCGGCGCTGCATAGCTCATATCCCGCTCAACGCATTCTTCCACTGAATATTTAGGTTCCCCAAACCAATAGGATAAATCAAATCCCTCTACTTCGACACGATTACTGGGGAAATACAGTTTCAGATCACCATTAAAACTTTCAATGGGTGAAATTTCGTCAAATAGCTCGGCTAAACTCTCGTCGACAAACTGTTTGAACGAATTCAACTGTACGTCGATGAGCGTTGGCAGCTCAAGCAATTCAGTCATGCGGGCATAATTTTTTGTTGGCAGTTTAGACATTAAGATTCCTGCTCCCTAAAATTGAGTAAAAGCAATAGAAACGAACACGTTTATTTAACTTTTCTACTCTCACAAAACCACTCTTTCTAAAATGCGGCTCATTACACGTTCACTCTTAAAACCACAAACAAAGGGTGCAACGATTTCCCTCAAATTGTTGCACCCTACACTTTCAGATTGGGCCACTTAATTACAATAATTTTTTTACCGTGTTAAGCGAACCAACTAATGTTTTTTTGCACGCTGTAATGAACGAATATTAATTCGCGAACGAAAATTATAGTGATGTGGCGCTATTTTGTCAACTGTTTGTATAAAGAAACGATTCGCTCCCCAGCATTTTGCCAACTGTAGGTTTGCAAAGCACGCTGCTGCAATAATTGGCCCAGTTCCTGGCGGCGCTGTGGTTGATGCAGCAGCGTGGCAATGGCTGCGGTAAACGCCTTTACATCTCCACTGGGGGCATAGACGCCTAACCCAGCCAGATACTCGCGATGTACGGCCGAATCATACGCCACAACCGGTTGACCCAGCGCCATATAGTTTAGCAGCTTGCCACTTCCCTCGCTGGCTGACATTTTTGGGGCAACGGCAATATCCCCCAATGAAAGATACGCAGGTGCGTGTTGATATTGCACCTTCCCTGTAAACGTCATGCAGTCGGCAACCCCTTTTTCATGGGCAATTGCTTTGTAGTGAGCCACGTTAGGGTAACCCATAATCAGGAAGTGGAAATTTTCGCTCGCTTGCTTTAGCTGCACGGCGGCTTCAATGAGATGCGGGACGCCCTGGTAATCGGTGAGCAACCCCAGGTAAGCGATGATAGGACAATCTGCCGGAATGCCCAGCCTTTGCCGCAGTTCTTGCTTCATTTCCGGGCTAAACTTTTCAGGATCAAAGCGCTTTGGGTTGGCGCAGTCGGGCAGCGGGATAATTTTCTCCTTGGGAAGTTGGAAATTTTCCTCCAGCAAGCGAGAGGCTTTGATAGAACTGGTGAGGATGGCTTGAGGCAGGTGATTAATGCGTTTTTCAAGCTGAAAGGCCAATCGGTAAAGACGGCCGTCTTTCTTTAAAAAGTTATGATCTGTCATTTCGGCCGTCATGCTGCCCTGGAAATCAAAGACTAGCGGGCGGTGCAGCAGTTTGGCCAGCACACCGCCAATCAATGCCCCTTCGTGCATATGGCCATGAATTACATCTGGCTTGAAGCGGAGCCCTTCCACCAGCGATTGCCAGGCCAGGTAGACATCAAAGGCAATTTTGTGGCGTGACGAGCCAACTTCATAATCGGGCCGCCACGGCAGGGGTGCCGTGCGGCGAATGTCGAGGCCCGGCATGTCGCTTCCTTTATAATAGGTAACGATGGCAACTTTGTGACCCAGACTCTGCAGCACATGGGTCTCTTCCAGTATGCGAATATGACCGCCATAATCGCCAAAAAAAGAGGTGGGCGCAATCATTAGAATGCGCAACGGCCGTTCGGCAACTTTCGTCGCTGAGCGGACCTGTCTTTTCTGGGGCATCTTCACCTCTTCCAAAGCGGAACGGCCGTTACTCATCTGAATCATGCCGCCGTGCCAGGCCACCAAACAGATGCTCACTCATGCTGCGCGGGCGAATTGGTGGCGCTTGTCGTTCATCCCAATTATTTTTCTGACGGGAGATAAGCCATTTTTCCCGTTCGACAGAAAGTTGCTCAGTGAGCGCAGTCAGCAGCTCTTCATTTTCTTCAAAGACCAAGCGACGCACCGCTTTCATTTCTGCCAGCATGGCATCTAGCCAGCGCAAGGTAGCTTGCTTATTTTGCAGCGCCTGCATGGGGATATCGCGATCATTTTCCAGCGGCAGGGTCATCAGGGCAAACGGCAGGCTGGCAAAGCGCAGCATGTCGCGCCAGCCTGTGGCCTGCTGCAGCGCATTGAACATGGCAACGGCCACCAGGCTGGGTAATGTCTCGCTCCCTTGAACCAGGCCGTCGTACTCGTCGGGATC
>CBDUOF010000205.1:0-9379 GCA_965368765.1 uncultured Anaerolineae bacterium
CCCCATTGCCGCAGATGCTGTAGAGATGGCCAAAATTGTGCACGGCGCCGAAAATTTACAGCAGAACCACTTTTTGCACGGCGTGGTCAACGTGAGCAGCCCCCGACGACTGGATGATCGGATGCTGGGCCTGCTGATTGAGTTTGCCCGCCACAACCAAATTGTCGATATAACGCCGTTCATTCTATCCGGCGCCATGGGGCCAGTGTCGATTTTAGGCACGGTGGCGCAGCTAAACGCTGAGGCGTTGGCTGGTATCGTCTTTACCCAGATGGTTAATCCGGGAACGCCCTGCATTTATGGCTCATTCCAGGCAGTGTTGGATTTGCAAAGCGGCGCGCCCGTGTTTGGTGCGCCTGAGAGTCAGCTGGCGCTGTATCTCAGCGGGCAGCTGGCGCGGATGTACAATTTACCCTTTCGGGCGGCAGGCGCCTACGCCAGCTCCAAAATTATTGATGCCCAGGGTGCCTACGAAAGCGTCATGGCCATGCTGCCATCGATGTTTGTTCGACCTAACTTTATTCTGCATGCAGCGGGCTGGTTAGAAAGCGGCCTAACGGCCGGGTATGAAAAATTCATTCTCGATTGTGAGCTGCTCGGCATGTATTACCGTTATCTGCAGAACGTGAGCTGGGAAGAGGATGAATGGGCGATGGATGCTATTTTGCATGAAGTTCCCCCTGGTGGGCACCATCTTGGCAGCAGCCATACCATGCGCCATTATCGCACGGCTTTTTACCGCGCCGATCTCTTTGATTATGAGTCAGCGGAAGCGTGGGAAGCCAACGGGAGCATCGATTCCATTCAGCGCGCCAATGCCAAGTACAAGCAGGTGTTGCGACAATATGTACCCACTCCGCTAGACCCTGCCATCGATGAAGCCCTGCGCGACTTTATTGAGCGGCGAAAATTGGATTTGAGTTAATCGCAGAAATACTGCGCTTCCTGGCGGCCCGGCAACGACAGGGCGGTTTTTCTTTGGGAAAACAGCCTATTAGAGAAAACATCAAAACCTGGCCCAATCGAGGCGGGAGCATTCCCAAATTCGACCGGCATCTGAAGATGCCTGACTCCTCAATTGTGGCAATTAAAAAAGTACGGATCTATGCGTTTTCCAAAAAGAGGCTGGAATAATTTTGGTTATGAATGCAATTGAACAGTCAGTTATGGACAAGCTGGATTTTGCCGCATTGCTGCAGGCGTTGGACAGAATGGTGCAGATTCCCAGCCTGAGCGGGTCAGAAGATGAGGTGCGGGTGCAGGAAGATACGGCCGTTCTCATGCAATCTCTCGGCCTGGACGTAGAGACCTGGCAGATTGACTTCAATCAGCTGCGTGCCCATCCTGCATACTCGGCCGAAATTGAGCGCACCACTGGCTTGGGCGTCATCGGCAGCTTTGGCGGTGACGACGGCCCGGTGCTCATTCTCAACGGCCACACCGATGTGGTCTCAGCCGGGGAAATGGATCGCTGGCATTATCCTCCCTGGCGAGCCACCTTGAATGAAGCGGAAGGTCGTGTATACGGCCGTGGAGCCCTCGACATGAAAGGCGGCTTGTGCTGTGCGCTCTTCGCCCTCAAAGCGATCATTGACGCGGGGGTGACGCTGAAAGGCAAGGTGCTGGTGCAAGCGGTCATTGGCGAGGAGGATGGGGGCACGGGAACGTTGGCCGCAGTGCTGCACGGCCCAACGGCAGACGCCGCTATTATTATGGAGCCGACGGAGTTGCTCATTGCCCCGGCTCAGGCAGGTGCCTATAACTTTCGCGTGACAATTACAGGCAAGGCGGCCCACGGGGCCATGCGCTTTGAAGGGGTTGATCCCCTGGAAAAGTTTATGCTGGTTTACCGGGCCATTTTAGAGTTAGAGCAAAGTCGCAACAAAGATGTGGATCATCCGCTGTTTGCCAAGTATCCAGTGCCGTATCCCATCTGTGTGGGCAAAATTCAAGGGGGGAATTGGGCCTCTACGGTGGCAGAATCCCTGGAGTTTGAGGGGCGGTATGGGGTGAAGATTGGCGAAGACCCGGCAGCGGCCAAGGAGCAGTTTGAGGAGTGGATTCGGACGGCCGTTCAACAGGACCCCTGGTTACAAAAAAATCCCCCCATCGTTGAGTGGTGGGGGGCGCAGTTTGCCCCGGCAGAGATTGCGGCGGATCATGCCATTGTGCGGGAAACGGCCGTTGCTTTCCAGGAAGTCACAGGGGAAGTTGCCCAACTGCAAGGGATGCCGTATGGTGCCGATATGCGGTTGCTGGTCAATCAAGGGCACATCCCCACCATCATGTTTGGCCCGGGCGATGTACGCAAAGCCCATCAGCCCGACGAATTTGTCCCCCTACACGACCTAAAAATCTGCACCCAAACCCTCGCCCTCACCATCCTGCGCTTCTGCCAAGTTGCCGACTAACCAGAATTGTCATGCTGAGGTTCCCCGCAGCATCCCCGATGGGCCACAATCGAGGATCTTGACGCTAAACGCGAGGATTCTGCCCGCCATCGTTTAGCGGGGTTCTGGCTGACAGTGTCAGCTTGGCACCCAGAATGACCAGCCCAAACTTGCTTCAAGATTCCCCTTGACATTGACGTTACGTCATCCTTTATGATTGTCCAAGTTAAGTTTTGGAGAAGCGCATGTACACCATTCAACAATTGGCCAATCTGGCCAACGTCAGCAAGCGAACGCTGCGTTATTATGATCAAATTGATTTGCTAAAACCGTCTACCGTGGGCGAGAACGGCTACCGTTATTACGATCAGGACAAGGTGCTGCGGCTGCAACAAATTCGGTTCTATCAGGAGCTGGATTTTAGCCTGGAGCAGATTGGGGAAATTTTAGACAAGCCCGATTTTAACGCGCTGCAATCGTTGCAGACGCAAAAAGAAGCGCTGCGGCAGCAGGCCAAACGGCTCGATCAATTGCTTGATACGATTGACAAAACGATCTTACATTTACGAGGAACAATGATGATGGATAACAAAGATTTATTTGAGGGTTTTGATGAAGAAAAACAGAAAGCATATGCCGAGGAAGCCAGCAAACGCTGGGACCCTGAGTTGGTGAAGCAGTCGAATGCGCGATGGAGGCGGTTAACGGCCGTTCAGAAAAAAGAGATCATGGCTGAAGGCAACCTTGTCTATGTTGACATGATTGAACAGCTAGACGCTGAGCCGGACAGTGACGAGGTGCAGGCCATCGTTGCCCGTTGGCACCAGCACATACGCCATTTCTACGAACCCAACTTCGCCATCTTGCGCGGCTTGGGCCACGGCTATGCCCACGACCCGGCCTTCCGTGCCACTTTCGCGGCGATGCACCCCGATCTGCCGGACTTTTTGCACGCCGCAATTACAGTATATTGTGACCAAAATGGGTAATTGGTAATTACTCAGTTACTCAATTGCCCATTACTTTCCAAAGGAAAAAGTCATGAAAAGTAACTGGATACCCACAAATGACTATTACCACCGCCTACTGGCAGAACCGGACAGCGACAAGCGGGAGCAGCTTTACCTGGACCTGTTTGTCCAGCCGTGGCAAAAAATGATGGGCATGATGCAGCGACCTGGCATGGATGCCGCCGATCCCTTCGCTGGCGCCAAAGTATGGGGCTGGCTGCTGCCCCAGCAAGTTGAAGAAATAGCTGAATTGCTGCAAAAAATGGAAGCGGCCAACGCGTGGGAAATTGGTCGGGATGCTGCTGCCAGGGCTGCTGACCAATTCACTCCCTACGCCGATCGCTTCCCCTTTGACACTTTCGAGGGGTGGCTTGTCCTGGCTGATCCGGCACATTTTTCCGATGACATTCAGCCGGGCTACACCGGGGCAACGGATTGGTTTGCCCCGCGCTACATCGGCCAATTTTGGCAGCCGGATGGGCGCAATTTACCCCACCTGGCTGGACTGGTGGCGCACGAAATGCACCACTTGGCCCGCTTCCGCATCTTTCCGTTTGGCATGGAGACCTCTGTTGCCGATTATATTGTGTTGGAAGGAATGGCAGAATCGTTTGCCGCGTCGCTGTTTGGTGACGAGGTAGTCGGCTATTACGTGACCGAGTTTGATGAGGCCATGTTGGACACGGCCAAGTCGTTTATTGCCGATGGGCTGCAAAAGACGGGCTTTAACATTATTCGCAGCTACATTTTTGGTGATGCCCTGGCGGAAAAGAGTGGATACGAGCCGCTTGGCGGGATGCCCACCTACGGTGGCTATGCCGTGGGCTACCATGTGGTGCAGGCATTTTTGCAGCGCACAGGGCTGTCGGTTGAGGAGGCAACGTTTCTTCCCGCAGACGAAATTGTGGCTAAATCAGGCTTCTTTAAAGCGTTGTCATAGCGAAAGTGCCTGGCCCGAACAGCGTTGGCTCAGGTTTGGATGTTGTAAACAATCATGATTGAGTAATTGGGTCATTTGTAATTGGTAATTTACCGGTTCAACTCTCCATTGCCAGTTACCAATTGCTAATCTCCACTTTCCAACAGCCGCTCTTCATAAATGCGGCGAATAGTCGCCTCGATGTCTGGTTCGCGGACGGCTAAATCTTGCACACGATAATTGGCAGACAGCCGGCCGATGAGTTCTGAGGCGGAGATGGTGCCACGCTCAAATTGGTAGGTGGCGCGTAAATCGTACTGTTCGGTGATGGTTGCGCCTTCGACGGCAACGGAGTCGTAAGCTTGGGCAAAATCAACAACCAGTTCCCGTTTGCCGCCGAACTTGTCTTGTAGGGCTTGCAAACGGCCGTCGAACAGCAGCTTCCCCCGATCAATAATCATCACCCGGCGGCACAATCGTTCTACATCGGCCAAATCGTGGGTAGTGAGCAGCACCGTCGTGCCCCGCTCGGCATTAATGTGCTGAATAAATTGGCGGATGCGCTCCTTGGCGACGACGTCCAACCCAATGGTTGGCTCGTCTAAAAAGAGCAGGTCCGGGTTGTGCAGCAGGGCGGCACAAATGTCGGCGCGCATTCGCTGGCCCAGGGAGAGGGAGCGCACGGGCGTGTGCAGGAAAGGTGCCATTTCCAGCATCTCGGTGAATTCGGCCAAATTCTTCTGGAAGCGGTCGATTGGGACTTTGTAGACGTGGCGCAGCAGCTCCAGTGACTCGATGACGGGCAGATCCCACCAGAGCGTGGTGCGTTGGCCAAACACCACGCCGATGCGGGCGACATATTGCTGGCGATCTTTGTGGGGAATACGGCCGTTTACCACCACCTCACCGCCAGAAGGCACCAGCAGCCCTGTCAGCATCTTGATCGTCGTCGATTTGCCCGCCCCGTTGGGCCCCAAGTAGCCAACCAATTCCCCTGGCTCGATGCCAAAGCTAATGCCATCTACTGCCCGCACCTGCGTGGCTTCCCGCGAGAAAAAGCTGCGCACTGCCCCAAATCGCCCCGAAAAATGCTTGCGTACCGAGAAATGTTTCTGCAAATCAGTTGTTTCAATGATGTTCATAATTCTCTTTTTTATCCGCAGATTTCGCAGATTGACGCAGAATGTTTGGACAAAGAAATAAAATTTGCGCTAATCTGTGTAATCTGCGGATAGATCAACTCCCCGTGCTTTGATAATGTTGAATGCCAAAGTGCCAAATGCGCAGCGACAGCCACAACATGCCAAAGCCCACGAAAGGCGCCAAAAACGGGGCAAAAGCAGGGAAATTTAACGGGTCTGGCTTATCTAAAAAGTAAAGCGCCGGGTAAAAATTCAGGAAGATGGCGGGCACGATGTAAGTAAAAAAGCGGCGCAGCCAATTGGGATAAATGGTCATGGGGTAGGAAATAGTGAAACTGCCACCATAAGTCAGCATGTTGAGCACTTCAATCGAATCCACTGTCCAGAAGGTGATTGTGCTGCCAATAATGAACAGGCCGCCAAAAAAGGCGATGAGGCTGGCAATGACGACGGGCAGGTAGAGCAGCTTTGGCACGGTCCAGACAATACTGTTTAAGGTCAACGCATACGTAAAAAGGCCAATGCCGAAGGCGATTTTGCCCAAACGACGTAGTTCCAGGGCAGCGCCCATCACCTGGGCGGTAATGTTGATGGGGCGCAGCAGGAACTGGTCAAACGTGCCCTGGCGCACGCGCCGCCCAAAATCTGGCGGGTCGAAGCCACTAAACAACATGTCCATCAGGCCAAAGGAGATTTCTACCAATCCATACAAAAAAGCAATTTCTGGCAGTCGCCAGCCTTGTAGAGTATCAAAGCGTTGCAGTACCAGGGCCATCGAGCCAAATTCAAACAGAACAATCATGCCGGTGGACAAGAGATCGAGCAGAAAGGAGGCGCGGTATTGCAGTTGGGAACGAAGCTGGACGCCTAGCAAACGGCCGTAAATGCTTAAACTGTGTCTCACCTCATCCTCCTAAAATGACCAACCGGCGGACGGCCGTACGTAACAATAGCTGCCCGATAATGGCCAGGCCAATGGCCCAGGCTGCTTGCAAGAATAAGGCTTGCCAAACGGCCGTTCCCTGCAAAATCCCCGTATAAACCTCTACAACGGTGTTCAACATGTGCGGGAATGGCGTCCAGCTGGCAATCGTTTGCACCCAATCGGGGAACAGGCGCAGGGGCATCAAAAAGCCAGAGAAGAACCAGCAAATGACATAGCCAAAGCGGCTGATCCCTTTGGCATTTGGGGTCCAAAAGGCGGCCAGGTTAAGCAGGAAGCGATAGGTGAAGCTAACGAGCCAACTGAGGAGAACGGCCGTTGCCACCGCCAGCCATTGTCCCACCGAGCTTGGGTACGTCATGGGGAACACCAGGCTAAAGAAGAGCATGATGACGACACCGCGTAACAAGAGTGCGACCATGGCCCGTCCGGCATCCTGCGCCAGCCAGAAGCGAAAATAGTTCATCGGCTTGAGCAAGTCGAAGCCAACTTCCCCTGTATAAACAGAATTCATCAACTCCACCCAGCCAAAAAAGGCCAGATAGCTAATGACGGCCTGGGTGAGCGCCACATAACTGTAAAGTCCAGAAACGGTAAGGCCTTCAACGACGGAACGGCCGTCGTACAGCGCCAGCAGCACGGACACGCGTAACCAGCCAAAGCCAAAGTTCGTAATCAGCCCGGCAACGGTGGCCGCCCGGTAGGTGAGGTGCCGCTGGAAGCTACGCCGGGCAATTTCCCAAAAAAGTCGCATGGAACTACCTTATGCTTGATTGATCGGTAACGAGACGAATCCATGATTCTCTGCGGATTGGGGGAGATTGTCAAATGGTGGCAGTCGGCTAAGCCAGATAGATGAAACGGTCAACGGAACGGCCGTAAAACAATAACGAAAAATTCACGCCATTTTAGAACAAATGAGCTAAAATAGGATCCATTATTGACGCGTCTGCATGAAAGTGTTGTGAATTAGCTTTGAAGTAGTGTGACCAAATCTTCATTATGTCCTCTCTAACAAGTACAATTTGCTTATGTATTTTTGTACAGAAGCGAATTAGATTAATCGTATCGCAATTTTTCTTTTAAGTTCAAAGCTGTTCAATGTAGGCGGTTTTCTGGCAAAACCGCCTACATTGCTGAATATGGAGTGAAACATGACAACCCGCACAATAATTTCCCGCTGGCTGGGCCTGCAAAAGCCCATGCCAGACTCAACGGCGCTAACGGTCCATACCCCGACTGATTTAATTGTTAAGGAACGGCCGTTGCCTACCTCATATCAATCGACCCCGATTATTATTGACTTACCCCCATCCCAAACTGAAACCAAAACCAACACCCTTTCCAACTTTTTGCGAATTGGCAGCCTGTATCATCCGTTGTGCCGTAACGCTTTTGTAGAGCGGGTGCAGATTGGTTACTACGCCTACGAGCGGCGCGAAGAGTGGCGCACCTGCGCTTTGGCCGCAGCCTACGCCGGAGCGTTTGGTCCCCAATCAATCGAAAAGCCTGATTTTTCTTACAGCATGGCAATTTGGCGCCTGAGCCAGCGCATTGGCTTCGACATTGGCCAGCGCCAAGTGGTTGGCCCTACCGGCCGACAGAATAATTTGGCTGATGAGATGATTAAACTGGTAGATGACAATTTGTGGACGCGCGCTGGCGTAGCTGAGTGGGTGGCGAGCCTGGGCTACTAATTAATTTGAAACGGGTATATTGAAAACTGTAAATGGTTAATGTCGACGTTAGCCCTGTTTCGCGATGTCTCAATGCCTCACTAGGCGTTGTTCCACTTGTTAGGTTGCTGTTTTGCCATTTCGTCAATCGATTCTGTTAGCAGGTCGGCAAACGACTGATTGTGTGCCTCAAGTCCATTAAGGATCACTAACGTGGCCGGCTGTGGATTGTTTTTAGGGCCAAAAACAAAGTTGTGTAGAAAATAAGGTTGTACAGTCATGGTCAAACTTTGACCATGAAATTCAAAGCGTGATATGTCGTCTTCTAATTGCTGATTGTATCGAATTTGTTTGTCTTTAAACATCATCCGAAGCGCAAATAAAGCAGCATCCTTTTCCATTTTTAGAGCACGTGTCATCGATTTGGCACGAAGTTTCATAAGGGCGAATGCCAGCATGGTAGCCACGATCGTTATAAGGGTCGAGATGAGCAGCGTCAACCAGTTTCTTTCTAGCCCAAATGAGTTAAACAGCATTCCCACCAACAGGTAGATCGCAATAATAATGGCTGGACCACTATATAAAAAAGAACCGTTTTGTCTATGCCAACGTGAAGAAATCATCCTTAATTCCCTTTCAGCGCAGTTGGGACTTTCAGCGAAAATAAAAGGCTGAACACGACATCAAACAACCATCTGTGCCCAGCAATACGACCTGTCTGGCGATAAGTTGTGCTGTGAACTAAGCGCTGTTTTCACAAATATTTGAATCCCCGCGTAAGCCTGGCGTTTGGCGGATCCTGAATTCCCTAATTTTTCTTTGACCATCGATGAGAATTCACGCTAGGGTTTGCGGCGAAGCATGTTAAATTAAATTCAATTATAGAGTGGTATGGCAAAAGGTAAACGCAAGCCAGTAAGGATTTTAAGCATTCTCTAGCAACTTTAAGAACTTCTCAATCCGTCTTTGGCATGTTTCGGATTTTGTCGGATTCAGGCATGATATCTCAATCTTGAGTGGTAAGTCTCCGTTTTATCAGGGTCAGCCGAGGACGCCAGCCGCTGTAACCTGCATTGTGACATCGTCTCCCGAACACAATGGCATGACGGCAATTCAATCTCAACGCGTGCGCGTTATAGTAGGTCCGTACAACGTTTGCTTTGCATTTCGCGAGCAGATTCTAACTACGTTTCTATATCCTGCGCATCTGTCAAGAACGGGTGTATTTGTCCTGAAAATGCCGGAATGAAAGGTCTGCTTTCGTCCAAAAGCGGGCACCCATATCTCGCGGTTCTTAAG
>CBDUOF010000206.1:0-9365 GCA_965368765.1 uncultured Anaerolineae bacterium
CCATCAGCATCCGGCCGTGTGGGTGCGTACGGCAGACGGCCGTTCCTGGTTTGTCACCAATCGGCAGCGTATTCGTCTGATGGACAGGGACGAGAAGCAGTCGAACCCCGATTAATCTGGATTAGCCTTGAAGTGTTGCTCTGGTCTGCAAGGATCTGTGACGGAATCGTTTTTAGGAAAAATAATGATGCAGGACGAAGTGGTACAGCAGTTAATGGCCCTCAACCAGGAATTTTATGATGCCCAGGCCGACTCCTTTTCGGGTAGCCGTGTCTCTCCACAGCCGGGTTTTGCCCGACTGCTGCCTTATCTTCCTCAGCCCTGTGAGCGTTTTTTGGATGTGGGCTGTGGCAACGGCCGTTTTGCCCAATTTCTGCAAGCCCAAAACCGCATTGGGGAATTTGTTGGCATTGATTTTAGCGAAGAGCTCCTGGCAGATGCGGCCAAGAATGCCGTGGGCACCTTTCACCAGCGAAACCTGCTGCAGCCGGATTGTCTGGCGGGATTGGGGCAGTTTCCCGCCATCGCATGCCTGGCAGTGATGCACCATTTACCCGGCAAGGCCAATCGGCTGCGGCTGCTGCAGGAGATTAAAAACCATCTACCCGAGAACGGCCGTTTGCTAATTTCCAATTGGCAGTTTATGGACAGTCCCCGGCAGCGGCGCAAAGTACAGGATTGGGCTGCCGTTGGCCTCACGGCTGCTGACGTAGAGCCAAACGACTACTTGCTGGCCTGGCAGCGCGGCGGTTTTGCCTTGCGGTACGCTTGCCATATAGACGCCACAGAAACGGCCGAACTTGCTCAGGCGGCTGGATTTTCCATCTTGGAACAGTTCCGCAGCGATGGCAAAGAAGGCAACCTGAGCCTCTACACCGTGTTGACACCCACCCCGCCAATGCTACAATCTTAATTTAGAGGAAACTAAAATGAGCATAAAAGAAACACTTCAATCGGATCGAATTGCCGCTATGCGCGCCGGGGACACGGCCAAACGGAACGCACTGGGATTGCTACAAGCGGCGATTAAACAGGAAGAAATTGACGGCCAAACAACGCTTGACGACAAAGCTGTACTGGAAATTTTGATGAGGCAAGCCAAGCAGCGTCGAGAGAGCATTGCAGACTATGAGAAGGCAGGTCGAGCGGAAATGGTCGCCAATGAACAGGCAGAATTGACGATTATTGAATCGTATTTGCCGCAGCAAATGAATCGTGAGCAGATCGTCGCGATTGCAAGTGAAATCATTGCAGAGCTCGGCGTAACGGATGCAAGGGGGATGGGGCAAATTATGGGGAAGCTGATGCCCAAGGTTAAAGGGAAGGCAGACGGCCGTTTGGTAAATGAAGTTGTGCGTGACCTGCTGCAAAACCAGTAGCACCATCTATTAATATGACAGCTCAAAAAGACGAGCGACCTCGTTGGCGAAAGTGGCTTCAAGGCTCTATGCTTTGGGTGTTTGCCGTTGCGGTAACGCTTGGCCTGACAATTATTTTTAGCTTTAATCTGGTCTCCGCCGCCGATGTCCAGGTTACGTTAGGGCAACCCGCTGGCGAAGATATTTTGGCGCCTCGTGCCATCTCCTACGAAAGTGACGTGCTGCTGGCCGCAGGGCGCGAAGCTGCCAGAGCATCGGTTCCTGAGCAGTATGTTCGCGATGGCAACGATATTGGCCGTAATCAGCTGAACTTTGTGAGTTCGGTTCTGGCTTTTACCGACGTGGTGCGGGCTGATACATTGGCGACCAAAGAAACGCAGCTTTCCTATCTGCAAGCCATCAATAAGTTGACGATCCAAGAGCAGGTTGGTCTTGATCTGCTTCAGCTATCCGCGGCCGATTATGATGTGGTGAAGCGCGAAGTTTCTCGCATTGTGGGCGATTTGATGCGCCAGGATATACGAGAAGATCAGCTGCGCGATTATCAGATTATTGCCCGGCGTGAAGCGAGTCTGGAGCTGACGCCCATGCAGGAAAATGTGGTCACTAATATTGCCCCGCAATTTATTGCCCCTACCGTTTTCCCTGACCCGGAAGCAACGGCCGCATTACGCGAGGAGAAGGCACAGGCGGTTCCCCCATTCCCGGTTACTATCGCCGATAATGAGCAAATCGTGCGCCAGGGCGAGCTGGTGACGGCTCTGGACATTGAAAAGTTGACCCAGCTAGGGCTGCTTCAAAGCCAGCTGGATTGGCGCGATGTGGCGGCGATTTTTGTGGCGTCGCTGCTTTCTGTGGTGCTGATCACCATGTATTGGCATCAATTTTTTTGGCAGCGTGTGCGGGACAACGGCCGTTATTTGACCGTGCTTTCTAGCTTGATTTTAGTATTCGCGGCCATTGCCAAGCTGATGATTGCCGGCGGCAGCTTCTTTACTTATTTGTTTCCCATGGCGGCTTTGTCGATGCTGCTGAGCGTTATCTACGATGTTCGTTTTTCTCTGGCCATTACCATTATTATGGCGGCGCTCATTGGCTTTTTGGCTTCAAATTCACTGGAGCTTGCGGCCTATACGGCCGTTGGCGGCCTATTGGCTATCCTTACTTTGCAAGATGCCCAGCGGATTAATGCCTTTTTCCGCGCAGGGCTGGCAGCTGCCATTGGTTATTGTGCCGTCATCCTAATATTCCGCCTCAACCAGGATATGATTGATGTGGTCAACATGCTTGAGTTGATGGGGTATGCAATTGTCAATGGAATACTCTCGGCGGCACTGACGCTCGTTGGCTTTTTTATCATGGGCAGCTTATTTGGCATCACAACCACATTGCAGCTTCAGGAGCTAGCGCGGTTGGACCATCCCCTGCTTCAGGAGCTGCTGCGCCGTGCCCCTGGCACCTATCATCACAGTATCATGGTGGCTAATTTAGCTGAGCAGGCAGCAGAGCAAATTAAAGCCAATAGCGGCCTGGTGCGGGTGGGGGCTTTTTATCATGATATCGGAAAGATGAACCGGCCCCCGTTTTATAGTGAAAATCAGGAAGGGGTAAATCCTCATGATGCACTAGACCCACAAACCAGTGCGCGAATTATTATCAGTCATGTGACCGATGGCCTTGAGCTGGCCAAGCGCTACAAATTGCCATACCGCATTCATCAATTTATTGCCGAACATCACGGAACCCGCTTGGTCAGGGGATTCTATTTCAAAGCCAAAGAGCAGGCAGCAGAGGACGAGCTGATAGATCCCGAAAAATTTCGTTACTCTGGCCCCCGGCCACGCTCACGCGAAACCGGCGTGGTCATGTTGGCAGACGTCATTGAATCGACCTCGCGAGCGCTGCAGCCAAACAGCGAAAAGGCGATTGAAAAACTGGTTAACACGCTGATTGATGAGGATTTAACGGAGGGGCAGCTGGATGAATCCGGATTAACATTGGGAGACATTCGGTTGATTCGGGACTCGTTTATCAAGACATTGAAGGGACGTTTTCATGTAAGGGTGAAATATCCGGGGAATGATGAGCTGTTATCACAAGATGAGCAAGCGGCTGCCGAAACGCCCGTTGCCATTCCACGTTTACCGGCCGATGTTACGCTATCTCAATTGAGAGAGGAACAGTCATAGTGGCTTTATACCGGATTCATGTTGAGCAAAAGGAAAAAGTTGTTCATTCAGTTGCGGCGGCATTACGAACGGCCGTAACCGTTACGCTACGGCATGAAAAGCACAAACTTCCAGCTGAAATCACTGTCCTGCTTACCAACGATGACCAGCTTCAGGCCCTGAACAAAGAGTATCGTGGCATTAATGAGCCCACCGACGTGCTAAGCTTCGAAGCCGGGGAAACCATGCCCGGCATGGAGGAAGACGAGCGTTACCTGGGTGATATTGTGATTTCGGTACCAACGGCCGAGCGACAAGCCAGGCAAGGAGGCCACAGTCTGAAAGCAGAGCTGCAGCTGCTGACAGTTCATGGCACGCTCCACCTGCTTGGCCACGATCACGAGGAGCCAGACGAGAAAGACCGCATGTGGTGGGCACAGGCGTCCATCCTGGCTCAACTCGGTGCAGAGATTGCCGGCCCGCCAGAGGAATAATCCGCGTGTCCCCAAAGAAACAGTCAGAATTATATGATCGCGCCAAAAGCTTTCGCTATGCATTTGAAGGGTGGTGGTTTGTTTTGCGCACTCAGCACAATGCCTGGATTCATGCCGTTGTTACCCTGGCCGTTGCCGCGCTTGCCTGGTGGTTGCGGCTTCCTTTACGGGATTGGGCAGTATTGATTTTGACCATTCTGGCGGTGTGGATGGCAGAGTTCATGAATACGGCCATTGAAGCCGTGGTTGATATGACGATGCCAGATACGCACCCGTTGGCCAAAGTGGCTAAAGATGTTGCCGCTGCGGCCGTTTTGGTGGGTGCACTGGGTGCGGTACTGATTGGTGTACTTTTATTGGGACCGCCGCTTTGGGAGCGCCTGTTTGGCAGCTGATTTTGCCTAGTTCGTGAATTGCTTAATCTCTCTGCTTATTTCAGCAGGTTGCTCAGGAAGAACCATAAATTTGCCGGTCGCTCTGCCAGACGCCGCATGAAATACGGATACCAGGCAGTGCCAAAAGGAATATAAACCCGCACCCGATACCCCAGCTCGCTCACTTCTTGTTGTAAATCGCGCCGCACGCCATAAAGCATTTGGAATTCAAACGTATCCTTGTCGATCTGATGCTGGCGGGCAAATTGCATAATGCTGCGGATGATTGTTTCGTCATGGGTGGCAAAGGAGGGGTACATGCCGCGCTGTCGCGCTTCTTCACTCAGCATTAGATTTACCATTTTCAGGAAGTTGGCATCGGTGTCGGCCTTTTCCGGGAAGGCAACTTCGCTGGCCTCCTTGTAGGCACCTTTGCAAAGACGCACCCAGGCACCTTCCTGCACCAGGGCTTGAATATCCGCTTCGGTGCGGTAAAGATAGGCTTGAATAACGATGCCTACTCGATGACCAAACTTGTCGTCATCGCGCAGGCTGCGATACAAATCTAACGTGGTATCGATAACGCTGCTGTCTTCCATATCAATGCGAATTCGCGTATCGTATTTTTCTGCAGCTGTCAGAACGAGTTGCAGATTTTGTTTGAGAATGTCTGGGTTGACATGCAAACCGAGCTGAGTTGGTTTTACTGAAACATTGGCATTGATACCGCTCAGGTGAATTTGGTACACAAGTTGGATGATGGCTTCACGCGCGATGGCTGCATCTTCGGCAGTAGCGACACTTTCACCAAGATAGTTGAGAGTGACAGACATGCCGTTTTGATTGATTTCCTGGCTGGCTCTAATAACATCCTGGCTGGTTTCGCCAGCGATGAATCGGCTAGCGACCTGCCAGGCTGGTGGAAACTGGGTTGCTATTTGCCGTGCCCAAACGGCCGTTGATAAATAGAGAATCATCGCGCGGAGCCAGCGTTCCCCATATTGATAAATGAAATACGCGCCAGCGCCGACAGAAGTGAGTAAAAGAGATATGCGGACAAAGTAAGATCGACTATGTTTCATCATACGTTCCCTTCTTTAATTCTTGGGACAGTTACGAGTCCCATCATGAATAGGATTTTTCTCTTTTCAATTAAGCAACCTTCGCTTATGATACTTCACATGATTACCTCTTTTCAAATTAGCGGCAGCGGTTGTTATACCAATTGTCAGGAACTTTTAGCAGAAAATGACCATGACTGTTGATTCCGCCGGACCTTTTACCCCAATTCAGCCAGACTTTCAATTATTTCAAGCATTTGCCTCTCAGACAGATGCTATTTTTTGGGTGGCGGATCCGGCCACTTTTGAAATAGTTTATATGAGTCCACATGCTGAGACTATTCTTGGCCTTCCGCATGAGGCGCTAAAACGGCCGTCATTTTGGCAAACCTATCTGTATCCTGTCGATGTTGAGCGCGTGCTGTCTGTTTTTGGAACGGCCGTTGCCAGTCAGGCCCCGCAGCAGCTTGAATACCGTATGCAAACTCCCGGAGGATCCCTCGTCTGGTTTCGGGATACAGTGTGTCTATTAACAAAGGATGACAGGCTGCTTTTATGTGGCCTGATGATCGATGTAACCTCATTTAAGACGGCCGTTCATCGGGATACAGGCACACCTGGCTACACGAGCCACTTTCTTGAAATCGTGACGCTGCTGTCGGGCAATCAGGGTATTGAGCAGCGGCTAAATGAAGTCGCCGAAAAAATGTGTCAGGTCCTTGGGCTAACGGCCGTCAATATCTTCGATTGGGATGCTAATCGCGGCATAGCTACCCAACTGGGGCACTATTATTCAGATGACGGCACCTCTATTCCTAAAAGAGGCACGACCAGAAACCGTCTGACTGATTTCGGCGAGAGGCTAGCCAGTGCTGAACCCGTGTTGCTCTATCAAACCGATACGCAGCTAACAGAGTGGGAAAGGGAGCAATTACAAAAACACCGTGCGCAAACTCTTCTTTATGTGCCGCTTATGGAGGAGGGAGACTGTATTGGTTGGATAGAGCTCGTTCAAAGACGCGCCCGACGCCTCTTTACCCAAAGCGACATCAAACTTAGCCAAACGATTGCGCAGGAAATATCAAGCACTATCGTCAAGGCCAGATTATTTCAGGCCGAGGCCAATCGACGCCGTGAGGCAGAGATCTTGCTGGATGTGGCAGAATTCGTTTCTAGTAGCCTGGATCGCGATGAAGTTTTAAACAGGGTCATGGAAATACTCCGCGTCTATTTGAGCGATGTGCATAGCTGCTCGATCGGGCTGCTCACTGCAAATGACAAATCTCTAGAGACAATTCTATCCTGGTGGGCAGATGATTTATATGCGCTGGCCCGTAAGGGTGAGACGCTTGACCTTGAACATACCTTTACCAGTCAGCTTGCGATCAAGAGTGGAGAACCCGTAGTCTTATCTGATCTTAGGGAAATTCCTTTTACAAATGAGGCCACCTCTAAGTTGACCCAAAAGGGGCTACGGTCCATTTTATGCGTTCCCCTAAAAATCCAAAACAGACCCATCGGTACATTGCAGATACATTATTGGCATTACGCTCGGCAGTTCTCTTCTGAAGAGGTTGCCCTTGTTCAAGGGGTGGCCAATCAGGCCGCGATTGCTATAGAAAACGCCCGTTTGTTTACCAACGAACGACGACAGCTCCACCTGTCCAGAACCCTGCAAAAAGTTGGCGCACTGCTAACGACCAGCCTGCCGCTTGAGGATGTATACGAGCAAGTCTTTGAGCTTCTTCAACAAGTTGTTACTTATGAATTAGCTTCACTCTATCTATTTGATAAGGAAAAAGACCAGTTCTTTATGGTTGCCGGGTTTGGCTTTAAGAAGCCGATGCTGGACGGCAAGCAGTATGTGCTGCAAGCAGATCACGTGCGGCGCAATATTAGCAGTCCGTTGGGATGGCGCGTCACAGAAGACGTGATGATGGATCCGAACTGGCTGCATTTAGTTGAGGCAGGCTCGATCCGTTCCTGGATTGGTGCCTTGCTGTTGGTAAAAGGAGAGCCAATTGGCCTTCTTAATATCGACCATTCCATACCTGGCTTTTATTCAAACAATGATGGCTACATGGTGTCGGCATTTGCCAATCAGGCAGCCGTAGCAATTGAAAATGCGCGTCTTTATGACGAAACAATGCGGCAGGCAAAAGAGCTGGCTATTTTGAATCAAATTTCGCAGGAAACGGCCGTTTCTCTCAGCATTGATACATACTTGGAAAAAATTACAGAGACGGTTGGCCCACAGCTTTACCCAACAAACATCTTTGGCTTTGTCATGCTGGATGCCAAAACCCAAGAACTGACACCATATGCCACCTATTGCGGCATTGCTGAAGCCTTGAACCAGGACACCATTCCACTAGAAAACAGCATTGTCGGGCAAGTCTTCTCGCACGGACAGCCCTACTATGCCCCCAATGTGTTGAAGGATCCCTATTACGTCGCAACGTCGGAAAGCGTGCGATCGCAAATGGCCATACCATTAAAAGTCAATAATGAGGTCATTGGGGTCATCCATGTACAAAGCCCCGAATTGGGCGCCTTCTCCAACCGGGACATTGATTTCCTGATGACATTGGCCGGCAATATTACGGCCGTTATTGAACGAGCCAAACTGTACGAAACGTTGCGTCTTCAAACAGAAAGTTTAGCTGAGAAAGTTGCCCTTCGAACGGGTGAACTAAAACTGGAGCGGGACCGATTGTTTGCTATCCTGGAAAGCGCCGGGGAAGGCATTATTTTAACCGATACCCAGGCCCATATTCTCTACGCAAACCCGGCTATGGAACGGCAAAGCGGCTATACGCGGGCAGAGCTAAGGTTGCAGAACCCGCGAATCTTGGGCAGCAATGAGGTGCCCAAAGCCACCTTTACCGCCATGTGGGATCATTTATTAAAGCAACAGCGTTGGGTAGGCGAACTGGTGAATCGGCATAAAGAGGGTCATCCCTATGATGTGGCAGTTGCCGTCACCCCAATTGCCGATGCGATGGGCAAGGTAACCGGCTATGTCAGCGTACAGTCTGATATTACCCGTCTGAAAGAGCTAGAGCGCCTAAAAACTGAGTTTATTGCCAATGTCTCACATCAGCTCCGTACCCCACTCACCAACATCAAGACTTATGTTTCTTTGTTGAAGAAGGGTAAGCCGGAGAAGTTTCCCCGCTATTTTGCGGTGCTTCATTTTGAAATAGATCGCTTGGCGCGCCTGATACAGGATTTGCTGGATATCTCCCGTCTAGATGCAGAAGCGGCCCCCGACCCCAAGGCCGCAACCGATTTCTGTGACTTTTGGGAGGTGTTTTGGCCGCCAATTATTGAACGGGCTGCGCGCGAACATCGTGACATAGCAATTATGTTGCCAGAAGCGGTAGCGGCGCAAAGCCCCACTGTATTTATGGAAGCCTATCAGCTAGAGAAGGTTTTGTTTCGACTGATTGAAAATGCCCTAGCCTATTCTAAAGAAGGGGATGCGATCCACGTAACGGTTGGCTGGTGTGAATTAGATGCTCAGACCATGCTAGAAATAAAAGTTTGCGATGAAGGCCCTGGGATTCCCGCTGATGAACGGCCGTTTATCTTCGATCGTTTCTTCCGGGGCGCCCAGGCAATCGAGGCCGGGTTGCCCGGTAACGGCCTCGGACTGGCTATAGTTCGCGAGCTTCTAGAGCAATATGGTGGCGAAAGCTCATTGCAGAGCGAGCTCGGTAAGGGCAGCTGCTTTACCATTCAACTTGCGCTGGCACAGCAAACGGTTGGTGAAGGCTCGACTGATGACTCAACGTAAATTAACCCCCGATTTTTATGCCAACTCAGCCAGAACCGTGGCCCAGGCTTTGCTAGGCAAAATGCTGGTGCGATCGCTAAACGGCCGTCG
>CBDUOF010000207.1:0-9281 GCA_965368765.1 uncultured Anaerolineae bacterium
CCAGGTGATAAAGTGCTGATTCAGCGCCCCGTTTACCATCCATTTACCAACGCTATCGTCAGCAATGAGCGGGAAGTGGTGTCAAATTCGTTGGTGCTGCTAAACGGCCGTTACGAGATGGATTTTGACGATTTGGCGGCCAAAGTGGCCGATCCCGCCGTGAAGATGGCGGTGCTGTGCAGTCCGCACAATCCGGTGAGCCGCGTGTGGACGGCTGAAGAACTGACCCGCTTTGGTGAAATCTGTCTGGATCACAACGTTCTGGTCATTTCCGATGAGATTCATTGCGATCTTCTTTACCCAAACGTGAAATTTACCAGCTTCGCCAACATCAGCGAGCGATTCGCCCAAAACAGCATCATTTGCACGGCCCCCAGCAAAACATTCAATCTGGCCGGGATGAAGCTGTCTAATATTATTGTTCCCAATGAGGAATTACGCGCCCGATTTCAGAAAACCATCGTAAGGACAGGCTTAATGGGGACGAATACGTTTGGCGTGGTGGCAACGGAGGCGGCTTATAAATTTGGGGAGGAATGGTTAACGGCCGTTATGGATTACGTCGCAGGCAATTACAACTTCATGCAGGCTTACCTGGCTGAGCATCTGCCCCAGCTGCATCTGATGCCCGCCGAGGGCACTTACCTGGTTTGGCTGGATTGCCGCGCTCTGGAACTGACTCCTGAAGAACGCAAAACGCTCATCTTTGACAAAGCAAGACTTTATTTGGATGAAGGTGAAATGTTTGGCCCTGAAGGCGAAGGCTTTGAACGGATTAATTTGGCCTGTCCGCGTCCCTTGTTGGCAGAGGCGTTGGATCGCTTGAACGCGGTGATTAGCCAATCAACAGTCGCTGAGTTAGTCAATCGTTAATCACCTTGCGCTGATTGTCGCTTCACTGAAGATTGTTTCAGCGATTACTGGAATTGTTATGAATGTAACCCTCATCGCGACCACGAAGTTTGGCCTGGAAGGCATTGTCAAGCAAGAAGTTCAGGCGTTGGGCTTTGACGAGATTGTGGTGTCAGACGGCCGTATCCAATTCAATGCCGATGTGACAGAGATCCCGAAAGCGAACCTGTGGCTGCGCTGCGCCGACCGCGTGCAGCTAAAAATTAGCGAATTCCAGGCTCACACGTTCGACGATCTTTTTGAGCAAACCAAAGCACTCCCCTGGGAAGATTGGATTACCCCCGATGGCAAATTCACCGTGAAGGCCAAATCGTTTAAGTCGGTGCTAAAAAGCGGCCGTAGCTGTCAATCCATCGTCAAAAAGGCCGTGGTGGATCGGCTCCAGGAAGCGTATCAGCTCGACTGGTTCCCCGAAACAGGCGCGGAATTCACCATTCAGCTGGCTCTGGTGCGTAATACCGCGCTGCTCACCATAGACACCTCCGGCCAGGGACTGCACAAGCGGGGCTATCGTGCCGAGGCAGGCGAAGCACCCCTAAAGGAAACCTTTGCCGCCGGGCTTGTGAAGCTCGCGGAATGGCAGCCAGACGCGCTGCTTGTTGACCCGATGTGCGGCTCCGGCACGATTCTGATTGAAGCCGCGCTGCTGGGCCGCAACATGGCCCCTGGCCTGCAGCGCAGCTTTGCTGCCGAAGGGTGGCCTGCTATCCCCACCGCTGCGTGGCAAACGGCCCGCACCGAAGCCCAAAATGCCATGCTGCCCGGCGGCACGCTTCAGCTGCAGGCGTATGACATCGATCCCGCCAGTATTGAGATTGCCCAGAGCAATGCCCAAAAAGCAGGTGTGGCCGATGATATCGTATTTGCCGCAAAAGATGTCAAGAAGCTGTGGATCGACCGGGAATTTGGCATGGTGATTACCAACCCGCCTTATGGCATTCGCCTGGCAGAATATCGCGATCTCAACGCCATTTACATTGCGCTTAACAAGATATTTCGTAAAAAAGGTGGCTGGGCGGTTTACGTTCTTACGGCAGACGAGAAGTTCCCCGACTACTTCAAACGGGCTCGGCCAGATCGGGTACGAAAGCTGTACAATGGCACCATTAAGACCAACTATTATCATTATTACGGCCGTAATCCAGCCTCTCGATAACGCGCCCTTCTCCAACTTGAGCTGTACTTCCTCACAGTGGTGAACAGTAGATTGGCTCAACCCGGTTTGGCTAGAAGCCCAAAACGATAAACGGGCGCCCCGACCAGGCGTTGAATCTACATGCAGCACAAGGTGGTGCTGGAGCCCGCTGCCTTTCGCCCATAAAAAATGCTGAAATCTCCCTCTGCGATGCGATTTCTCTGGAATTCACATCTTTGCCTATAATCTTTGACGAAACAGTAGACAGCAGCGCAATTTTCTGTAAAAATCAGGACATACTCGCATAAATCCAGCTGACTGAATCAACGCCAGTCAGCACAATCATTTCATTGAGCCAAACAATAGGGATGGGAGTCTCTCATAACGCTGGCTAGCCCTTTGTGACTGGTTGGCAACGATTCTTGCCGGGCTGCACTACCCGTGTTGCAGTTTGGCAAGCTAGCTGGCCCGTTTGCCTGCTTCCATATCAGGAACAGTCAATACCGGACAGAAAGGGTTACGCTCATGTTGCAAGACAACTATAATTTCCCCTCAAGCCAGTTAAAGATTGGGTCTGATCCTGTTCGGGGGAACTTATCTGTTGAAGAGAAGTTCGCCAAAATCCAGCAGCGAATGGCCCCCCTCTTTGCCAAGGTTTTCCCCAATCCGCTGGCCGCCCGCACGATTGTTGTCGTGCCAAGCCTCACCTTTGATGCGCAGGAGTTGGAGAAAATATCGGGAATTCATTATTATGAAGAACGGATGCTTTGTTTGCTAATGCTGCTGCAGCTGCCGCGTACCAACCTCATTTTTGTCACAAGCCAACCCATTCATGACGCAATTATTGATTATTATTTGCACCTTTTGCCCGGTATTCCCGGGTATCATGCCCGGCGGAGATTGACGCTGCTGAGTTGCCACGACAGCTCGTCAATCTCGTTGACCCAAAAAATATTACAACGTCCTCGCTTGCTCGCCCGTATCCGCGCTGCGATTCCAGATCCAGAGGTTGCACACATTACGTGCTTCAACACTACGCCTTTAGAGCGTGCCCTGGCTGTGGCGCTGAATGCGCCGCTCTACGCTTGCGATCCGGCACTTACCCATTGGGGCTCGAAGAGTAACGGCCGTAAAGTGTTTCAGAATGCGGGCGTGCCAATGCCTCAGGGATTTGAAAATCTAAGAGAAGTCCGCGAGATCGTGGAAGCGCTAACCGCGCTTAAACATGCCCAACCTAGTTTGAGCCGTGCCGTCATCAAGTTGAATGAAGGCTTTTCTGGTGAAGGCAATGCCATCTTTCCTTTTGATGGCTGTCCTGCCAACGGCATCTTGCAAAAGTGGATTGCTACCGAATTGCCAAGGCGCATTCGCTTTGAAGCTGCCACAGAAAATTGGGAGCAGTTTCGGCGAAAATTCAGCGAGATGGGCGGCATTGTAGAGAGCTGGATTGATGGTGACAACAAACGCTCACCTTCGGTGCAGTGCCGCATTAATCCACTGGGCAAAACTGAGATTATCTCCACGCATGATCAGGTTCTGGGAGGACCTTCGGGACAAATCTTCCTGGGCTGCACTTTCCCGGCCGATGCTGATTATCGTTTAGAAATTCAGGAAGCAGGTAAACGAATTGGGGATATTTTGAAGCAGCAGGGCGTCATTGGCCGCTTTGCCGTTGATTTTATCTCGGTTAAAGAAGCATCTGGCTGGCGTCATTACGCCATCGAGATCAACCTGCGCAAAGGCGGCACGACCCATCCTTATCTAATGCTGCAATTTCTCACCAACGGCATTTATGACGTTGGCGAGGGTCAATATTACACGCCAACGGCACAGCCTCGCTATTACTACGCCTCCGACAATGTTTGCAGCAGCGCCTATCTTGGCCTTACCCCAGATGATTTGGTTGATTTAGCCGTTTATAATGGCCTGCATTTTAACAGCGCAACCCAACAAGGTGTGGTCTTTCATCTGATGGGGGCGTTGTCGGAATTTGGAAAATTTGGCACGGTTTGCATTGGAGACAGTCCAGAGAAGGCGCAAACGCTCTATGAAAAAACGATGAATACACTGGAGCACGCGGCAGCCGAACTTTGATCGTCTGTACCTGGCTGAATTCGTCTGAAACCGAATAAATGGATGCGTGTCGCGACGGATTCACCAGCGAACCCAAAGTGATTCCAATCCGTGAAAGTGATAGCTATTTTTAAAGGTTGGCTCAGTCACAAGGGCCAGATTTGGCAGACGGTTGAGCAAGATGGGTAACGACGTTTGCAGCTCTAGCCGAGCCAGTGGGGCCCCAATACAGTAATGGACGCCTCCCCCAAAGGAAACGTGCGGATTATGCGGGCGGCTCAGGTTGAGTTGGTTGGGACGGGAAAATGCGGCTGGATCGCGATTGGCTGCCCCCAGCAGCAGGGCTACCTGAGTGCCAAAAGGAAGGTGGTGTTCTTTGTAGGTAACATCTTCCAAGACCCAACGGGTAAACAAGTGTAGGGGGGTATCGTAGCGTAGGAGTTCTTCAACAGCCGTTTTGCCAATCGCACCGTCCTCTTGCCACTGCTCTAGCTGGTCACGGTGCTTTAGCAGCGCGTACAGGCCGTTCCCCACCACATTTACCGTTGCTTCATGTCCGGCATTGAGCAGCAAAATGCAGGTGGAGATTAGCTCATTTTCTGTGAGCTTTTCACCTGCTTCTTCCACTTCAATCAGCCTAGAGATGAGATCGTCCTGAGGGTGTTCCCGGCGAAACTTGACATAATCTTTGATATAGGCCACAAAGTCCTGAGCCGCCTGCACCGCTTTTTGCTCTTGCGCCTGGCTGGTCCCCAACTCATACATAGCGACCATGGCATGTGACCAGTTGAGCAGCGCCTGGCCATTTTCAGTGGGCACGCCGAGCAGCTCAGCAATAAGATACAGAGGAATCGTGGTGGCAAATCTGTCTAGCAGGTTGGCCTGCCCAGCCCCGGCCATTTCATTGATGAGCTGGTGGGTCAGGATGGCAGCGCGCACCCGCAGCCGTTCGATTTGCCGTGCCATAAACGCTTTTTGGATCAAGCTGCGAATGCGGGTGTGCTCTGGAGGTTCCATTTCCAAGATTGAGTAACGGTCGACGTCGTTAAACGGCCGTAATTCTTCCCGTTCTGCTGGCCAGCCTAATTCTTCGCGCGTCGCCAGGTGTAGAATCTGTCGCCCAAAGCGACGGTCGCGAAACAGGGCGGCCACATCTTCATGGTTGACAAAGCAATAAAAGCCAAACTCTTCCCAGAAGAAAATAGGACATTCTTGCCGCAGAACTTCGTAAAACGGATATGGATCATTGTAAAAGCGCGGGTCGCGCGGGTTTAGCTGCACTCGCTTTTGGGCTGCGTCTATCTTCAGAGGGGAATTACTCATATTGTATAACCGCTGTTGGCTGGATCTTAATCGGCAACTCCGCGAACAGTGCCTGCTGTTCACCAAGCTGCTGGATGCATTCTAGTTTGGTTGGAACAGGTGCACATCTTGCTGCGGGAAGGGGATGGAGATGCCCGCCTCGTCGAAGCGCAGTTTGACAGTTTCATGAATAGCAAAGTAGGCGTCCCAGTAATGTTCCACAGCCACAAACGGCCGTACCGCAAAATTAACGCTGCTGTCGGCCAGTTCAGAAACGGCCACCGTAGGCGCTGGCGTTGCCAACACGTACGCTTCCTCTTTGAGTATCTTTTCCAACAGCGATTTCGCTTTTAGTAAATCATCGCTGTAGCCAATGCCAAACGTCATATCGACGCGCAAGGACCCTCGTTTGGTGTAATTGACAATGTGACCGCCGGTGATTTGCCCGTTGGGCATAATAACCGTTTTGTTTTGTGGCGTAATCAAAATGGTGCTGAAGATTTGTATATCTTCTACTGTGCCATAGACATCACCTACTTCTACCAGATCCCCAATGCCAAACGGCTTGAACAGCAAAATAATGACGCCAGAAGCAAAGTTTGCCAGGGCCCCTTCTAGGGCCAAGCCTATGGCCAGACCAGCCGCACCAATGACGGCAATAAATGAAGCCGTTTGTACGCCAACCCGCTCCAGGGCGGCCACGAAAGAGAACGTCAAGATGGCGTAGTAAACCAGATTGCTAAAGAAGCGCAGCAGCGCTTCATTGCTATTGGTTTTAGCCAATGTTTTTTGCACCCAGCGCGATACGACGCCAGCCAGCCATCGGCCAACAAAGACGATAACCAATGCCCCTAAAATGTTTAGACCATACGTAAAAATGAGCTGCTGCATCTGCTCCAGAATGTCCATCTTCCACTTCCTTGGTTGCTTAGAAAATTGATATATTTGTTTCTAATATAGTTGAATTACGGCAGATGACAACGGAGGGAGCCCTGGCTGCTCGATCAAATTTGGTTCTGGATTGAGTGATCTGCGGGACGTTTGCGGCCTAGCCGGACAGGGCGGCTTTGAGCAAGGTAAGCCCTTCTGGATTATCCAAAAGCCACCGGGCAAACTCATCATGGGGCAAGCTGCTGCGCCAGGTACGGTAGCTGCTGCCTGGCAAATCGTGAAAAAAGAGAATCACGACGGTTGGCGTCACTTCGCCGATGGGGTACGAATAATAGGCGGTGTTGAGTATGCCGGGGAGCGAGCCATTTTTATAACCCAGGTTGCTGAATCGCTCCTGGTTTGCCGGGTAGATCATGGGCCATTCCAGATAGCGCCGTGCTAAAAAGCTACTTTCTGGGTTGCTGAGGCCGTTTTGGGCGATAAGGGCCATAAGTGCGGCATATTCACGTGGCGTACCGTGGGCATTGAGGTTGTGGCTGAAGTAACGCTGGTCTTGGGAAGACGGCCGTCTCTCCTCCTCGTGCCACAGCTGTTCTGCTTCACGAAAGGCGTCACTTTGGCTGTAGGCATCGGCGAGCAGGGCGACTTCTGCGCCATAGGCGGCCGGATTTTCCAGATAGGCTGTGATCGCTTCTCGGTCATCGCTGCCCTGTCGGGTTTGGTTGCTCATAGCCATAAATTGGCCCAAAAAGGTACAGGGTGCGGTTTGCTGGGTTAAGTTGAGAGAAACGGCCGTTTCCTCTATTACCGCTTGCCCCAATACCAGGTGCAAATAATCAGTCGCGGCATTGGCACTGTGCTGCATCATCATCCAGGGAACATCTTCCAGGCGGATGCGCGCCGGGTTGGACAGCACCAAGCCTGCATCCGTTAACTCTGCGACCGCCCGTTCGTGCGCGCCGAGATCGTAGCCTGGCAGGTAAGTGTGCTCCAGCGTATCCAAGGTGACGTAACTAGTGGGGTCTAGTTGGCCAGCTGCGGCGGCTTCTGCATAGGCAACCAGATGAATGAGCTTGACCACAGAGGCAAGCGGCATTTGAACATCTGCGTTGTGGTAGATGCCGTTGGCCTCATCCCCCACGCGATAAGCAACCAGACCTACGCTGCCTGGGCTGTTCAACAGCCTTTCCCAGGCGGGCAGAGCAACCTCTGGCAAGGCAGCTTCCAGGGCGGCAAGGGCCGCGATATCTGGCGTGAGGCTGCTGATGGTGGGCGCATTGTTTTCAGGCAACAGCGGCAGCTGTAGGCCACAAGGTGGGGAGGTGGCGCCATCAAAAAAGGGTGTTGCCGTCGCAGCCAACGTGGCCGTTTGCGTAGGCGTCGGGGCAACGGCTGTTGTTGTTTCTGCCAAATCCAGGCCGGGCAGGGCGGTTTTGGCCAGCGTAGGGGTTGCCAACGCTGGATCGTTGCTAACGGGATTGTTAGCTAGCTGAGCCAAACTGACGCTTTCTTCGCTAGACGGCCGTTGACAGGCCGCCGTCAGCCCGAGGAGAACGATGAATAGAAGGATGAGCTTGCTGCCAGATTTCCACATGGGGCGGAATTGTAACCTGAACGGCCGTTGGCACAATGCATTTCTCAGAAATTTTAATCTCACGGTAAGGCGATCATTCATTTGGCGTGATAAAATTGGGAAAGTGCATATAGGGGGCCTGGCATTTTGTTGCGCAGTTATCCCCTGAGACATTATCAAACTAGATTTGTAAAGGAATTTATCATGATCCGAAGAGTGCTTCGCCTGGCTACCGTATTGATTTTGCCGCTCATGCTGCTGTCTATCCTTGTTTTTGTGGGAAACAGTAAGGCAGGTAGCCCAGATGTGTGTGCCGTAGGCTGCACCTACAGCACCATTCAGGAAGCGGTTGATGCAGATGCCACCATTGGCACCACCCTTGTTTTGGCCGCAGAAACATTTCCTGAAAACGTTGTCATTACCCGCTCCATTACCCTGGTAGGCGCTGGATCGGGTTTAACCATTATTGACGGCCAGGCTGCCGACACCGTGATTTTGGTGAATGCCGGTGCGGCCGTTTCCCTTTCCGGGTTGGCCATACAAAATGGCGACGCCAGCGGCCCCGAAGGTGGTGGGCTGCTAGTTGAAAACGGAACCGTCACGCTTTCAAACAGCATTGTTCAGAACAACCTTGCTCCAAACGGGGCCGGGATCACAAATAAGGGAACAATGACTATTGAGCAGGTCACTGTGCAAAATAATATCGCGGACAAATTAGTGGGCGATATTTCAAACTGTGATTCTGAGTGTGTGGGCGGTGGGATTTATAATCTTGGCGTCATGACAATGACAAATAACAGTACGATTTACAGCAATACGGCTCAATATGGGGGCGGCATCAACAACGCTGGAAGCGCCCTGCTCAGCCTGACAAACGTCACGCTTGAGCAAAACTTTGCTACCGGGGTTTTAGGCGACGATCCCAGTGCCGGTGGCGGTCTCGCTAACTTGGGCACGGTCACGATGGTGGACAGTGCTGTTCGCAATAACGAGGCAAATGTTGGCGCTGGGGTCTTCAATGAGGCAACTTTAACCATCACCAGGAGTGATGTGCATGGCAATATTGCCACCACGCTGGGCGGTGGGCTGCACAATTCCCATAATATTACCCTGCAAACCAGCAATGTTTACGAAAACGAGGCAGGTTCAGGCGGCGGCATCAGTTCAGAATCGGGGGATGTTGTTGTGGAGCAAACGGCCGTTTACAACAATAGTGCTACCGGTCCGGGTGGCGGCATTGTGCATAACGTCATTATTGGTGTAAACAGCTTGAACATCATCAACAGCACGCTCAGCGGCAACAGTACCACTGGTGCAGGTGGGGGCCTGTACAATGCCGGTGTTGCGAACACAAATCTCACCAATGTTACCTTGCAGAATAATCAGGCCATTGTG
>CBDUOF010000208.1:0-9277 GCA_965368765.1 uncultured Anaerolineae bacterium
CAATGAGGTGGACAAAAACGGTGTAACTCTCTTCAGCTTTGGCTAGGCTTTCCCAATTTAGCGTGATGTTTACGGTATCGCCCGACCGTGCCGTGAGCATGGTGTCTGATTGCCAGGGGGCAGAGGCGCGGCGGCCGTTGACCCGCACATCTGCGCCCGACAGACCGACCCGCTGCCGAAAGTTTGCCAATAAATGATCCGTGGCTGGCGGGCTGTCTTGCGCGGAGACGTTCAACAGTCCTAGCGATAAATTGAGGGGCAGCTCTTCATCTTGACTGAGATTTTTAAGATTGAGTCGCAGTGGGTAAACGCCGCTGAATAAATTGTGCGGCAGAGCAAAATCAAACCGCTCAATGATTACTTCCCCCGCCCACCAGCTAGGGGTGATGAGATGGCTGTCGGTCGTGAATTCATAGCGCAAGTCACCAACATACAGAACCGGGACATAAAAGTCGCTGGTGACGGCGGGTGCACGCATGGCCAGGGTGAGCGGCACAAAATCCCCGGCGGTAGCGTGGTGTTCGGGCAGATCATAAGCTACGACCTCAATTTCATCGGCAGCTGTGTCAACGCGTAGCATGTCATCTGGTACTGTGCTGTTCCCTGGTTCCAGGACCTGATAGAAAAGGCCAGACGGCCGTAAGCGAAATTCAGTTCCTGCAAATACATTGGGTCGATAGTTGCTGAAGTAAACTGGACCTGCGCCTAAATTTTCGAAGACGGCCGTAAGCCAGGGAGTGGCTGTGCCAGCAGCGACGAGTTGGGGGGTGACAACGGCCGTATCTGGCCATTCGTTATTGACATAACGTTGATACCAAAGCGGCGTCATTCGTTCCCAATCGCTGAGCAGCACCGCACCGACTTCCTGTTCATCTGCCCAATGGGTCACGGCTTCAATCACCGCTTGCCCTTCATCATACGCTCGCAATGAAATGTGTGGCGCGTTTTGCCAAACTTGCCAAATCGGCCCTACGATAAAGAAAAAAGCCAAGACGAAGCCAGCAAATCCCCGAGAGAAAAATCCCCGTTCATCGGCGCTCATCTGCGTCCCAATCTTTAAAATCCAGAGCAGCCCCAGCCCGGCAAACAACCCCACAATTAAAAATGGGCCAATCAAATAAGCCATGGTGTCTTGCGCGCGCAGGCTCATGACGAAGGCATAGATGCCCAGGAACGTCAGCGCATAGAGGCTGATCGGTTGGATGAATGATCGGGCGGCAAGATGACGTCGCTTTGCCTTGTCAATGATGGGATAAAGAAGCCCAAAAATAGCGAGAAGCATGAGTGGCCAGGCGGTCTGCAAGCGCAGCAGGCTCCAGAAGACGCGAATGCGGTCAGGCTGATCGGCCAAACCCACATAGGGCAGCGTGTCGCTAAGGCCACGGGCGAGGACGTGGTCCAAAAAACCATTGAGCGTGTTCATCGTGGTAGGGCCAAAGCCGGGGTCCATCGGGCTGCGGATAGGGAAGTAGAGCCAGACAGACAAACCCAGCAAGGCGAAGCCGACCATTTTGAGCGCAGTTTGCCAGTTATGCTGCGCCATGCCGCGGAGAGTGGAGATTGGCAATCTGCGATTGCGAGATTGGAGATTAACCCTTGCCGTTCCAATCTCTTTTTGCCACCAGACGCTTAAAATAAAAAATGCATACGCTGGAAAGCCAAAGACGGTGAGGGGATGGTGGGTAATGCCCAGCCCCGCTGAGAGGCAGAAGACGTAGAGCCACTTATTTTGCTGGCCGTCAGCTGCCCACCACTTGGTGAGAAAGTACAAGTTAGCGGCCAGAAACGTGGCCGTGAGGATGTGGGGGTTGGCGTGGATGGCATGTTGCCAATGGTTAACGGCCGTTCCCACCACCAACGCGCTGAAAAGGGCAACAAGGTTGACCCAACCTGACAGGTTTCGGCCCAGCGTTTTAATAATGCCAAAGACAAACCAGGCGCCTGCCGTAGCAGAAACGGCCGCTAGCAAGTGCATCCGCCAGGCGACGGTACCAATTGGCACAACCGTTTGAAATAGTTTGCCGAGTAAGGTAATGAACGCGTAGCCTGGCGGATGAGCAATCCCTAGCATGTTGGCCACAAAGGTGTACTCGCTGGGATCCCCCAGCACGGGGGATTGGGCCAGGGTAAGAAGGTAAAGCGTGAGGAGGGTTATCAGTAAAAGGAGATTAGAGAGTAGAGATTGGAGATTGGGTGAGACTTTTAATTTCCAATCTCCAATCGCCAAACCCCTATTTTTTGAGTAGTTGGTCATAAATGGCTATCGTTTCCCGCGCCGCTCGCGCCCAGCTGAACTTTTTTACCTGTTCCAGGCCAAGCTGCTGGCGGTGAGTGTATTCGTCTTTGTTAGTGAGCAGGCGGTGGATAACGGCCGTCATCTCATCCACCTGTGCCGGGTCGAAATAAGCCGCAGCCTCGCCGCCTACCTCTGGATGACTGCTGGCATTGCTGACTGCCACCACCTGCCCTGAAGCCATCTGTTCCAAAATGGGCAGGCCAAAACCTTCATAGAGACTGGGCTGCACGCCCAATGCTGCGCCAGCCAGGACGGCGGGCAAATCTTCATCGGGCACCCAGCCTAAAACCTGCACGGCATCTTGCAGACCATCGGCCTTGATTTTGGCAAAAAAATCGTCGTAGAGCCAGCCCTTGCCCCCAGCCAGGACGAGGGAGAGGTTGGGAAGAGAGTGGCGGAGCGCCTTGAGGGCATCGAGCAAGCGATTCAGGTTTTTGCGTGGCTCGATGGTGCTAAGATGAACAAGGTACCGGTCGGGTAAATCGTATGTCTGCTTAATTTGGGTTACCCTGGCCGGGGACACAGGTTGAAAATGGGAAGCCGGTGCCTCGTGCACAACATGAATCTTAGCCGGGTCGATGCCAAAGTGCGTGACGATGTCTTGCCGGGTTGCCTGCGAAACAGCCACGATAGCGTCGGCCCGACGGCAGTAAAGGGGCATGGCCAAATTGAGGTACCAGTAGTTGAGCTTTTTATGGTAGGCGGGGAACAGCTTGGGAATAAGATCGTGCACGGTGAGGACGGTGGGCACACCATGCAGGGGCATGAGCAGATGTTCGGTGCTGTGGAACAGCTCGGCGTTGGGCACCAGCCGGTTGAAGCCGATACGGCCGACTTGCCCCAACAACACCGCCATCCGCCACGGTTTGTAGCCCCACTGCACCGATTGTTGGGGGGTGTTGGCTGGCAGTGATGGGGGGAAACGGCCGTCTGCCCCCTTGTTGTAAAAGAGCCCAAACCGCTCTGGCTGGGCGGCAATCAGTTCCTGAGCCAATTTTTCACTGTACCGTCCTAAACCCGCCCGGGCATGAACGGCCGCAGAAATGTCCACATAGATCATGGGCAGGATTGTAGCAGGCGGCGGCGGGTGTGGCTAAAGCCAGAGGCTGGAGACTCGAGATTAGAGATTGTTGTTGGTCAAGATTGTAATCTTGACCTACGATGGCTAGATGGAGGAATCAAGATGAACAAATTCCATATTCGTCATGCTGTCCCGAATGATGCAGACCGGATGGCGCAGATTTTAGTGACGGGCAATCGAGCCACTTTTGCCGGTTTGGTGCCTGAAAAGTGCCTGGAATTTTCGGTGGAAGAAAGCAGCCGCAACTGGCGCAAAACGCTGATTGAGAATGAAACCAGCCAGGAATGGCTGCTGCTTGTGGCAGAAAATATATCCGGGCAGGTGGTGGGTTACGGCATGTGGGGTGTGGGCAGTCGTCACGCAGAATTTGCCACGGAACTCAAGGTGTTGATGGTGGCTCCGGCGTGGCAGCGTCAGGGGGTTGGTCGGCAGCTGGTGGTGCAGGGCGCACTGTTTTATGGTGAGAAAGGGTTCGATTCGATGCTGGTGGGGGTGCTGAAGCTGAATCCGAACACGGTTTTTTATGAGCGGTTGGGGGCAACGTTTGTGGGGGAACGGCCGTACAGTTGGGACGGGTTCGAGACGGTAGAGCTACTTTATGGCTGGGGAAATTTGGTGGCGTTTATAAATTGGCGAGGAAGTTGAAAACGGCCGTTTCCACTTCCTCTGCACGCAACCCACTCGTATTCAAATAAAAATCGCAATGTTCACGGGCATGGCGCAGGCGATAATGCTGCTCGGCCAGGCGCTGCGGCCCGCCGTCAGTATGGGGTCGGCGCAGGCGCATGTTTTCGTAATCGACGTCCAGAAAAATTAACACATCTGGCTGTGTGAGGCGTTCCCACATATTTGCTACATAAGAATGCTCTTGAGCAGGGTGCCGCGCCCGGTAGCCAGCTGCCTTTAACGTCTTGGTCAGCGTGCTCTTGCCAGAGGAGCACGGGCCTACCACAGCGATAAGTAACGGTTTTGTGACTGTTGGTTCAGAATTAGGCATAAAATCCCTAAAAAGGAGATTGATAATTGGAGATAAGAGATCTTTTCAATCTCCATTCTCTAATCTCCAGCCTCACTCAAATCGGCAGCGACACATCCATCCGGCGGACGTCATCTTTTTGTTTGCCGGGCTGTACAGACACAACCAACACGCTAATATCGTCACGTGGACGGCCGTTGTCCTGCTGATTTGCTTCCGCCAACAGGGTGTCTGCCAAAGCGCGTGCCTGGGTAATGCCTTCCTCACAGATCATGCGGCGCGTGGCAACAATGGGATCGTAACTTTCCTTGCCGCTCAGGCTGCCCGCATGGCGCAAGCCATCGGTAAAAATGACCAGAACAGTGTCTGACAGAATGGGGATTTCCGTGATAACAGGCTTGGTGTTGCGGTGGACACCTACGCAGCGGGATGGCTCATCAAGTAGATATAACCCTTCAGAGGCAGTGTAAACAATGACAGGGGATTCGTTATTGCGCGAAATAACAAACGTCTTGGTCTCCATATCTACGGAGAGCATGTTGAGCGTCGCGCTTACTTTTCCGCGACGATAGGTGTATAGATAGTCGTGTGCGGCGCGGGCTGCTGCGCCATCTCTTACGCCTTCGCTTAGCAACTGGATTGCCTTGCGAGCCACCAAATTGCTAATCAATTTGGCTGATTTGCCACTGCGTTGGCCATCAACCAGTACAAATGAAAGGCCACCATGCGGCCGTTCGATCATCTCCAGCGTATCGCCACTCTCGCTGGTGGCATATTTACCAATTTTGGCAACTGCAAATTGCACTTCCATGATGCGGTAATTATAACCGAGAAGGCTATAATTTGGGATAAACATTCCCATATCAGGAAAAAGGACCTGCGCAACATGATGCATTCGGCGAAATACGCAGCTGAGTTATAGGGAGAATGATGAAAAGAGAGCTGGCGATTGTAGGAGGTGGGGTGTCGGGTTTTGCCTGCGGGCTGAAGCTGCTTGAAGCAGGTTTTGACGTCACGATTTTTGCGCGCGATTTGCCGCCACACACGACATCCGACGTGGCGGCGGCATTTTGGTATCCCGATGGGGCGTTTCCAGCGGAACGGGTACGGCAGTGGGCAACGGTGAGTCATCAGGAATTTTTGAAGATCGGTGAGATGCCCGGTTCAGGGGTATCGCTTAAGCCACTGGTGGAGCTTTATCGGGAGCCGACGGGACCGCCGGGCTGGTTTGATTTGGTTCAAGCGGTTGAAACGGCCGTTTATCCCCCAAACTACCACGGCTACCGCGTTCTCGTTCCCGCCATCGATACGCCCATTTATATGCCTTTTTTGCAGCAACGCTTTTTGGCGCTAGGTGGTGTGGTTGTCCGGCGTACGATTGCGAATTTGACGGCACTATTGAGTCGTTATTCACTGGTGGTAAATTGTGCCGGGGTGTGGGCAGGCGATTTGGCGGGAGATACGGCCGTCACGCCTGTCCGTGGTCAAATTATCCGCGTGCGCAAACCGGCCGGGTTGCCAGATGAAATCGTGCACATGGACGCGGCGGAATATAGTACCTACATTGTGCCGCGCAGCCAGGATTGTGTGCTCGGCGGCAGCAAGCAAAAGGGAGATTGGCAGCTGGCGGTTGATCCAGCGCTGGCCCGGAATATTATGGCGCGCTGTGTGGCGCTGCAACCGCTGCTGCAAGGTGCAGACGTTTTGGAACATCGGGTCGGGCTGCGGCCAGGGCGCCCAGAAGTACGTCTTGAATTGGAGGACATGGGTGAAGGAACGGCCGTTATTCACAACTATGGTCATGGTTCCATTGGGCACACCCTGGCCTGGGGCTGTGCGGCAGAGGTAGCAGCCCTTACCGAGGCATTTCTTTGAATTTAGAATCTTAGCCAAGCAAATCACAGAAAGTTCTTTTAAAAACGAAGCGTGATTTCTCTGTGATTTGCTCAAGTAAAAACCAATTTTCCGCTCATTCTTATTCAGAATTCTTTTTGGTTGTTACACAGGAAACGGCCGTTCACCCCACCCGCACCAGGCTCAAGCCAGCATCGACCGCTGTTGATTGATATACCGCCATGTTGCCCTCCCTTTGGTGCGACACAGGTTTATCCTGCGTCGCACCTTCAATTAAAAAAAGCGGTTATTAAAATTTGTTTTACGGTGCCGCCGTCAGGTAAGCGTACAGCGCAGCCAAGTCGTTGTCGGTTAGCTTGGCGGCGATCTGCCAGGGCATCGTTTCCGGGAAGGGATTGTTGTCGGGGCGGATGCCCGTACGCATCATTTCAAAAAATTGTTCTTGGGACAGTTCGCCTACCAGAAGTCGCGGATTAGGTGTGCCTGCTGGATCGATTGAGGATGGCGCCACGCCAGTTACATTGGGTCCATGGCAACCAACGCAATCACTAAAAGTAGCGACGTATTTACCATACGCGGCAGTTGCACCTTCAGGCGGTGCGGTCACCGAATCGGCGCCTTTTTCTATCGTCCCAAACATCCCGGCTCCAAAAATTACGCCACCCAGAAAGCTAAGTTTGTCGCCAGTAACGGCCGTTTGCTCAGCAGGAGGTAGCGTACGCAGGTAGGCAATAATCGCCTGGGTGTCCTCGTCGCTCAACCGGTTGTAAGACATCAGGGACATAAACGTGAGTAGCTTTCCCTCCTTGTTTACCCGGTGCCGAATGGCGCGGAACAGCTCGCCATCACTGTAATCTGCCAACTTGCCGCCGGGTGTCAAATTTTCCGTAACCATATCCCCGGCAAAGCCAAACCCTTCCGTTGCCGCGATATTCCAGCCGCCGTTCAGAGGATGAGCCTCGGTTGGCAAGCTATCGTCGCCTACTGCTCCATGGCAACCAATGCAGCTCAAATTGACCAGGTACTCACCCCGGGCAACTTGTTCTGGCGTACCGGCTACGGTTAGCTCCGGTGCCTGGGGTGCGTCAGGAAAATAGGCGGCGGCGATGCCTTTGCCGCCAAAGAAAGCGATCGCTGCCAGGAGTAGCGTAAGCAAGCCAGCCAGCACCCCACCCGCAATCTTTACCCACAATCTTTGGGCACGGATCGCCCGGTAAGTGAGCCAGCCAAACAAAATAATTAGACCAACTACGACAACTAAAATTAAAATGTTACCAATCATGTTTTCCTCCTTGAGCTTGTGTTGACCATACGATAATCATCAATCATTTAGAGATCGTTTATTCAAGCTGTGGCAATCCATTGTCTATGGCATTACGGTGATGGAACCTTCCATTCCCGCAGCCTGATGACCCGGCGAACTGCAATAAAAGGTAAAATGGCCAGACTGGGTAGGGGTAAATGTTATTTCGGCATTTTCTTTAGCAGCCAGCTGGAGATGAATGTCAAATTCATCCAGGTCAAAGGCATGAGCGTAGCCATCTTTGTTGCTGAGGTAGAGCGTAACCGGCTCGCCTGCCTGAACCTGAATGTCATTTTGATTGAAGCGCATCTCTTGCAGGTTGATGGCCACTTCACTGGTTTGTGATCCGGTGCAGGCAGCCAACAGGATGAGAGTGAGAATGAGTGAGATGGGATACGGCCGTAACATCATTGTTTATTCCCTTATTGAGATTGCAGCGACTGTTCCGCCCAACAGAGAGTGTTGGAAAAGCGATTGGTGCGGAACGCTCAAACTGACGCAAATTGCCATTGTTTCTATGCGGCAAACATCGTTTGCCTCAGCTCTAGTCAGCCATGCCCAGCTGAGCAGATTCCATGCCCGCTTGGGCTTGTCGCACAAATAGAACCCCTGTAGCAATGATGACCAGATGAATTATGATAAAGCCGATGTAGCCAGCCGCCTCATAGCCACGGGCAATCAAAAAAATATCATCCAGGACACCGTGGACAAACTCTAACCAGATCAGCAGTAAGGCGGCGCTAAACTGTTTGCCAGCGTTGCGGGAAGCCCACAAGGCAAAGATGGCAATGCCAAACATTTCAAACAGGAAAGGTGACCAGCCATCCACAAAAGCTCGCACTGCCCATTCATCCGCCGGAAAGGGCATGTTCTGAACCAAATAGTCAGTGCTGCCTAGAAACATCATGTAAATGTTCATCAGGCCAAGCAGCAGATACCACACACCAACTACCCGAAACCACCACTGTAATTTTTTCATCAGAAAATCTCCTTGTTTGAATTTGAATTATTTTTCGATAGGGCAATCTTCTGGAGGGGGAACGGCCGTCCATGCTTCCAAAAAAACTAGCAACTCCGCCACACTCTTAAAGCCGTGCTTTTCTGAAGTATGTGGGTCTTCTAAGCGGAATCGCCAGGCTGCTGGTTGGCAACCGGATGCTGGCTCAGCTTCCTGCCAGAAGGTGAGAATGAGACTGTGGTAGCGCAACGGCCGTTTTTCCATTTGTCACCACCTAAACCCTCGTCTAACCAATAGAATGTGTTATTCTTTTGCCATCGTACAGGGAGATCATTTAGAGATCGTTTATTGGAGTGGGTGATGACGGCCGTTTTAGAAATTCGGTTGTTTGGTGGCCTACAGATTGAGCAAAACAGCACCCCCATCGCAGGCTTTATCTCCAACAAAGTTGCGGCCCTGCTGGTCTATTTGGTTTCCACCGGCCGCGTTCACCAGCGAGATGCTCTGGCGGCCCTGCTGTGGGGGGAAATGCCAGAGGCGGATGCCAAAAACAATCTGCGGCAGGCCCTGGCAAATCTGCGTAAACTGACGCAACCGCACCTGATTATCACCCGCAACACTGTCGCTTTTGAGACGGCCGTACCCTACACGCTCGATACCCAAACCTTTGAACAACAATTACATGCCAGTCGCCACCAAACAGGCGAAAATCGATTCTTGCAATTACATGAAGCAACCGCCCTGTATCAGGGAGATTTTTTGGCTGGCTTTTTTGTCCGGGATGCCCCCGATTTTGAGGAGTGGATGCT
>CBDUOF010000209.1:0-9263 GCA_965368765.1 uncultured Anaerolineae bacterium
GCCTGAAACCTTCTTTGCCATTTCTGTGGCGTGAATGATATTTTCGATTCGCTGTTGAATATAGGCTGGTTCAAAGCCAGACTCCTGAGCAAATAACGCGATGTGCTTCAGAATGATGGTCGCCTCTTGCGCCAATAAATCCACGGCACCACCTTCCGCATAAAGGTCTTGTTCTTGCAATGTGGGCAATAAAACAAGGCCAAGCGATTGGGCAGTTTTTCCACCGTAAAGTGTTCTGCGGCAAACTTCATACCCAGCCAACTCGCTACCCGATGACGCTTCATCCAGAACCACGACTTGGTCTTCCTGGTCGCGAATGAATACATTTACAAGTAAAGACATCGTGTTTCAATCAATGCCGCAGGCAATCAGATGCCTCGCCATACCAAATACCCCTCAAAATCTAACTCGCCAGGGGAGTGGCCAAAACCAGTCAGCATCGCCGCCGCCTCGCTGCGATGATGGGTGCCGTCGTTAATCACGTGCAGGATCGTTTGCCAGCGGGTTCGCTGGATTGTTTCTTCTTCACGCCAGATCGCGTTTAGCGCAGTTTCGTCCAGGCTGGCAATGAAGTCCAGCCAGGCAGCTTCTTCCGCCTGCCAGCGTGCTTTCAGGCTGGCCACATTCGGGAAGTCGGCCTCGCTGATTACGCCGGAATCCGGCAGGTTTTGCAGGACAGTTCGCCAGCCATATTCGGTGTCCAGCAGATGCACCAGCGTGCCGCGCAGGCTGTGCCAGCCGGGGTCGGGCGTCACCTGGCGTGTAAAATTGGCTACCGAGATGCGCTCGCAGGCGGTTAATATTTCGTTATCAGCCCAGAAATTGTAGGCAATTAGGGTTTCGATATCTTTTTTGTGCATAATTGTGCCTGATCCTCGCCGATCGTTAGAAAAGCAACTGTGAGATCGTAACCATGAGAATGGCAGACGGCCGTTTCCTTGCCAACATTCTACCAAAAGATCTAATTCCTTGACATTTATCCAGTCGGTTATAAACTTTCGCATCGTTTTAACAATCGGATGTAACAAGGGTCCTCGTGAACACGCTGGTTTCGGATTTGCGTTGGACGTCTCTCTTTTGTTGGGGTAACTGTGAATGAAACGAGCGTTTAAGACCCTCGTTTTAGGCCTTGGTGGAATTGGGAGCGCAGCCGCTTATTGGCTGGCACGACAGACAGGCGGCGACGTCCTGGGACTGGAGCAGTTTGCGCTCGGTCATGTCCGCGGAGGCTCACAAGACCATTCTCGTATCATCCGTCTCTCGTATCATAACCCCTTTTATGTAAACTTAGCCAAAGCAGCCTATGGCGTCTGGACGGCCGTTGAAGCCGAGGCAGGGGAGTCACTTGTCGTCAAGACGGGCGGTCTCGATTTGGCGCCTGCCGGTTCCCGGCTGCCGCTGTCTGACTACATCCATAGCCTGAACGCAAGTGGCGTACCATTTGAGCTGCTGGATGCCGCCGAGATCATGCATCGCTGGCCGCAGTGGCGATTGCCCGATAATGTAAGTGGTTTGTACCAAGCCGAGAGCGGCCTGGTGGCGGCCGCCAAAAGCAATGCCGCTCATCAACGACTGGCCCAGGCATATGGCGCCGTTTTGCGGAACAATGCGCCGGTGACGGCAATTTATCCCGCGCAAAATGAAGTAACTGTCGTGGCTGGCGGGGAAACCTACACGTGTGAAAAGCTGGTCCTTGCCAGCGGCGCCTGGACCAACAATCTGCTGGCTCATTTTGGCACTAACCTAAACCTTACCGTGACCCAGGAACAGGTCACTTACTATGCTACGCCGCACCTGGCGGACTATGCCCCAGAGCGGTTCCCCATCTGGATTTGGCTGGATGATCCCTGTTTTTACGGCTTTCCCGCCTTTGGTGAAGCAGGTCCCAAGATTGCTCAAGACGTGGGCGGGCAAGAAACCACGGCCGAATCACGCACTTTTGAGATAGATACGGCCGCTTTTCAGCGCAGCGACACTTTTCTGCGTCAACATCTACCCACGGCACACGGCCCCGTCATTACCAGCAAAACCTGCCTTTATACTATGCCACCGGACCGGGATTTTGTGCTGGATACGCTGCCCGATTATCCCAACGTCTCTATTGCTGTCGGGGCAGGGCATGCCTTCAAGTTTGCTTCGCTGCTGGGCAAGATTTTGAGCCAGCTCGCCATATCGGGTCGATCAGATTTTGATTTGATGCCGTTCCAAGTTCGTCGCCCCATTCTCTTTGCCGAAAACCCGGTGAAGGCGTTTATGGCGTAAGTTGTTCCAAATTTCAAATCAGAGCACTTTAGAAAAATCTACATAGGAGAAGAAAGATGAAAAAGAGAGTTTTGTTTAAATTGTGGTTGTTTTTATTGATAGCTGGCTTGCTGACGGCCTGTGGCGGTGGTGAAACTGAGGTCACCCCCACGGACAGCAGTGACACGAGCGAGAGCACCGACACCAGCAGTGACACAGGTGATAGTGGCGAGACCGATGCCACCACCAGCGACGAGCCGGTCGTGTTGCGCATTGGCTGGGCGGGCAGTCCTGATACATTGAACCCGGGAACGGCCGTTCTCGCTGAAGCGTATACCCTGTTTGAGATTGTCTATGACTCGATGTACCAGCTGGAATTGGACGGCACCTACAGTCTGGAGCTTGCCGAAAGCGTCGATGTCTCCGAAGATGGGCTGGTCTACACCTACCACATCCGCGACGGCATCACCTTCCACGATGGTGAACCGCTTACGGCCGAAGACGTCGCCTTCTCGTACAACCTGTACGCCACCCAGGAAGATTTTCCCTTCCTGCCCGTCTACACTGAGTTCTTTGCCACCGTCGAGGCCGATGACAGTAACAACGTCGTTATCACCCTCACCGACGCGATCCCCAACATCGAGAGCCAGCTCATCTTCCTCTATGTGCTGCCCGAACACATCTGGGGTGGCCTGGAAGGGGCAGCGGTCGCCGAATTTGAGAACGAGGCGATGATCGGCTCCGGCCCATTCAAGATGGCTGAATATGCCCAAAACGAATTTGTGCAGTTGGAAAGCGTCAAAGACCATTTCGCCAAAGGCCCAATCATCGACGAAGTTGTGTTCCAAACGTTTGAAAACCAGGATGCCCTGGTGCAAGCTCTGCGAACTGGCCAGGTGGACATGATTACGGAAATGCCAAATACGGCCGTTGCCTCGCTGCGCAACGACGAAAATATTGAGCTGGTCATTGGCCCTCCGTTGGCCCCCAGCGTTACCGACATCATCTTTAACCAGACGGCACCAGAAAACTGTCCGCCTGATGATGGCGTCTGCTCCGGTCATCCCGCCCTTCAAGACCGCAATGTGCGCCTCGCTCTGGCACATGCCACAGACAAGCAGCAAATCATCGACGTCGTCCTGCTCGGCCTCGGTGCGCCTGGCCTCACCCTTATCCCGGACAGCCTGGGCGTCTTCTACAACGACTCCCTGGATGATTATGCTTACGACGTTGCCACGGCCAACCAGATTCTGGATGACGCTGGTTATCTGGACAGCGACAACGACGGCATTCGCGAAATGCCCGATGGCAGCAATCCCCTCACTCTCCGCATGAACTGGCCCAGCGACAGCACCAATGCACCGCGTATGGCTGAACTCCTGGCGGGCATGTGGGCTGCAGTTGGTGTCGGCACCGAACTGCAAGCGCTCGACGCCGATGCCCTCACCTCCATCTGCTGCCCGACCTTCGACTTTGACGTCATCCTGTGGGGCTGGGGCTCTGACCCAGATCCGAATTTCCTGCTCAGCGTTATGCTCACCGACGAAATCCCCACCGGTAACAGCGAAACAGGCTACGCCAACGCTACCTATGATGAGCTGTACCTGCAACAGGCTGTCGAGCTGGATCAACAAGCCCGCATCGATACAATCTGGGAGATGCAGCGCATCGTCCATGAAGATGTCGTTTATATCATTCCCTTCTACGCACAATCGGTGCAGGCATTCCGCACCGACCGCTTCACAGGCTGGCAAACCGACGCCGGTAAAGTGGCCCTTGAAGATCCCAGCTCTTTGCTGGTAATTGAACCGGTTCGGTAAATCGTATTCGGTCATCGGTAACCAGAAGCGTTACCGATGACCGTTCACCACTTAAACTCGCTACTTATGAGACAATCTCGCCACCTGCTCAAGAAAATCGGCTGGGCGCTGCTAACCGTGCTCATTGTCATTTTGCTGAACTTTTTCCTCTTTCGCATCTTGCCGGGCGATCCGGCCCGGGCGGGCATTCGCGATCCGCGCCTAACGCAAGACGCCGTGGCCGCTATCCGGGAACGGTTCGGTCTCGACAAGCCAGTCATCAACTGCTTTGAATCGCTCAATCCAGTGAAGACAGGCAGCTGCGGCGTAAATCCGCTGGATACCCAGCTGTTCATCTACATTGGCAACTTGCTGAAGGGTGAATTGGGCATAAGCTACCACACGAACCGTCCGGTCACCGACATGCTTAAAGAACAGTTGTGGAATACAGTTCTCCTCATAGGCGCCGCGCAGATTTTAGCCATTGTACTTGGGATGACGGTGGGGGCTTTAGCTGCGTGGCGCGCCAGAACGATTATCGACTACATTGCTTTGTTAGCCAGTCTCACCTTTTGGAGCCTACCCACGTTCTGGTTGGGGATCATCCTTTTGTTTTGGGGCAGCAACCAGTTTGGCCTGCCCACGGGTGGCAAAATCACCCCCGGTGGTAATTTTGACACAATCTGGCAGGAGTGGGCCGATGTGGGTCGGCATCTACTGCTGCCAACGCTCACCTATACCATTGTCTTTTTGGGAGAATATATGCTTATCATGCGCAGCACCTTGCTGGACGTATTGAGTGAGGATTACATCCTCACTGCCAAAGCCAAGGGGCTCCGCACGGCGCAAATCCTTAAGGATCATGCGCTGCAAAATGCAATGTTGCCGATGGTAACAATCATCGCCCTGAATTTGGGCTTCACTGTGGCCGGAGCCATCCAAATTGAGACCGTATTTTCCTGGCCAGGACTTGGCGGTGCGATTTTTGAGGCAGTAGGGCGCAAGGATTACCCGATGCTGCAAGGGGCGTTTCTGCTTATTGCCATCAGCGTTATTTTTGCCAACCTGGTGGCAGATTTGCTGTATTCTTACCTTGACCCCCGCGTGAAGGCAGGCTAGCCCATGAATGATACAAGCATTGGGACAACGTCGATACGAGGATTTTGGGGCAGTTTCCGCCGCAGTCGCATGGGGTTGGTGGGGCTGTTTATGCTCGTCGTGGTAATTTTGACGGCCGTTTTTGCGCCGGTCATTGCCCCCTACAACCCAAAAGAGGTCGTACGCGTGACGATTGACGATATTTATGCGGCCCCGAGCGCCGCCCATTGGCTGGGCACGGATGATGCAGGACGGGACGTGCTGTCCAATTTCATTTATGGTTCCCGCGTGTCACTGATTGTGGGCTTTTTTGCCTCTTTCATCTCCATTTTTATTGGCAGCTTCGTGGGGATTGTTGCCGGATTTTACGGCGGTCGCGCCGAAAACTTACTGATGCGCTTCACGGACATCATGTTGGTCATTCCTGATTTGCCGCTGGCAGTAGTGATTGTGGCGCTCACCAAGCCTAGTTTGTGGAACATCATTTTCGTGATTGGGTTGCTGGGCTGGACCGGTTCGGCGCGGTTGGTGCGCTCGCAAACGTTGGCGGTAAAGCAGCGCAAATTTGTGCTGCGGGCTCGCTCAATAGGGGCAGGCAACATGCACATCATTCGTTACCATATCTTCCCGATGGTGCTGCCACTGATTGTGGTGAACACGGTGCTGGTCATCTCTCTGGCAATTTTGAATGAGAGCACTTTGAGCTTCTTGGGCCTGTCTGATCCGACGGCGTTGAGCTGGGGGCAAATGTTGAACTTTGCCTTTACACGAGGGGCAATGAGTGCCCGTGCCTGGTGGGCGCTGGTGATGCCGGGGTTGGGCATTGTGTGGGCAGTGTTGGCCTGTACGCTGCTGGGCCAGGGCTTGGAGCAGGTGCTCAACCCGCGTTTGGAGACACACCACCTGGCGGTCGGCACACAAATGGTGGACCGAGGCGCTGAGGTGGGCGCATGACCGTCTTAAATAGTGATGCGCCGGTTTTGCTGGATGTTCGTAACCTGAACACCGATTTTTTAGTGGCTGGAGAAGCGCCGGCCCGTGCCCTGGTAGACATCAGTTTTAGGCTGCGGGAAGGTGAAGTGCTGGGTATTGTGGGGGAGAGCGGCTGTGGCAAGACGACGTTGATGCTTTCTTTGATGCGGTTGCTGCCGGGAAACGGCCGTATCATCCGCGGGCAGATCAATTTCATGAACCAGGACCTTCTCTCCCTTTCCGAGCGGGAAATGGGAGACGTGCGCTGGAAAAATATCGCCATGATTTTTCAAGGGGCAATGAATGCACTAAACCCGGTGCACACTGTTGGCCGTCAGATTGCCGAAGCGATCATCCAGCATAACTTCATCACCGACCAGAAGCGAGTGACCGATCGCGTGGTAGAGCTCTTGGAGCTGGTAGGCATCGGTGCGGCGCGCAAAGACCAATACCCGCACGAATATTCCGGCGGTATGCGCCAGCGTGCCATGATCGCCATGGCCCTGGCCTGCAATCCACAGGTGGTGATTGCCGATGAGCCAACAACGGCGCTGGACGTGATGATCCAGGCACAGATTTTGGAGCTGCTTAGCCAACTGCGCGACAAGTTAGGGCTGTCCATCCTGTTTGTAACCCATGATTTGGGCGTCGTGGCTGAGATGTGCGACACGGTTTTGGTAATGTATGGCGGGGTGACGGCCGAATACGCCGACGTTGATACCATTTTCAATACACCGCAACACCCGTACACCCAGGAGCTGTTGCGCGCCTTCCCCGATTTAACCAAGCCTACTGAAAAGCTGGTGAGCATTCCCGGTTATCCGCCTCGCTTAAACGCGTTGCCGCCAGGCTGCCGCTTTGCCCCCCGATGCCCGCACGTCTTCGACCGCTGTCATCAGGATGCACCAGCACTACATCGCTTAACTGGTGGCCATTTTGCAAGCTGCCATCTCGTTGAGCCAGCACATGAATAGTTCACCGCAGACTGCGGAATTTCCCGGAAAATTGGACGAGCAATGAGCAATCAACAACCCATTATCGAAGTGAAGCACCTGCGAAAGCTATTCCCCGTGAAAAAGGCTACTCTGTGGGAGCAAGGTGATAAGTTTGTCCATGCGGTGGACGACGTGAGTTTCGTGCTGCATCCCAGTGAGGTTCTGGCCCTGGTGGGGGAGAGCGGCTGCGGCAAATCGACGCTTGCTTTGACCCTGATGAAGTTGGAGGCAGCGACCGAAGGGCAAATTTTCTTTGAAGGCGACGATGTAACGCACCTGAGCGGCAAACCGCTCCAGGAAATGCGGCGACACATTCAAATGGTGTTCCAAGACCCTTATGAATCGCTCAACCCGACGATGAGGATTGGAGACATTGTGGCAGAACCGCTGATGGTGCACCGATTAGCACCAAGCAAGCCGGAGCGGGAAGCGCGTGTGGTTCGGGCATTAGAGGATGCAGGGCTAAAGCCAGCCAGTAATTTCATGCACCGATATCCGCATGAGCTATCTGGAGGGCAGCGGCAGCGGGTAGTGATTGCTGGGGCGCTGGTGCTGGAGCCGAAAGTGCTGCTGGCCGACGAGCCCGTTTCGATGTTGGATGTGAGTATTCGGGCGGAGATTTTGAATTTGCTGGCGTCACTGCGGGAAACGCGCGGCATCTCGGTCCTATTTATTACCCATGATTTAGGGACGGTGGCGTATTTTGCCGACCGCATTGCCGTGATGTACCTGGGTAGAATAGTGGAAAAAGGGGAGACGTTGGCGGTGCTGGAACGGCCGTTGCATCCCTACACCAAAGCGCTCCTGTCGGTCATGCCGGTGCCCAATCCACGCCTGCGACGCGAGCGCATCATCCTGCAGGGGGAGACACCCAATCCGATTGATTTACCCAGCGGCTGTCGCTTTCATCCGCGCTGCCCCGTTGTCCAACCTCATTGCCAGCACAAAGACCCCGACTGGCGCGAAATCGAGCCGCACCATTGGGCAGCGTGTCACGAAGCCTAAGCGGTAAGGGCAGGGGGATTCTTCATTTTGCCCCTGCAACTGTTTGCATGCCGCTTTCGTATAGCACTCTTTTGGCTGAGAAGTTGTGGGAAGAATCAGTAACGGCCGTTTGTGCACTGGCAGCACGTCCCATAAGCTGGCGTACAGTTGGTAGCCGAATATGATCAAACCCTAGTGGCGTCAGTCGCAGAATATGCTCTCTTAGTCAAACCCGGTATAGATGTAATTGACTGCTGCCTAGCTGGCAGGAACACTCAGTCTGGCTTGCTTCTAGGTTCTGCAATAAAATGACAAACGATATAGCTACCAATAACTCTTACTTATCGGTAGCTATGAGTTAACGTAAAAATGACAAGAGAGCAAGAATTTTGATAAAAATTTCCAGCGAAGAATTTCTGGAATTTCCAGGAGCGGCTCTCAGACGCGCATTTGACGGTCAGACCAACCACATCTAGAGGTTTAACGAGGATTGGTCTGAGTTTTGTCCATGGCCACAACGACATTCGGCTGGACATTCAGAGCTTGATTAACCTGTATCCCTTTTTCCAGGAAGAGCCGCTGCTGAATTGGCTGCAAGATGATGTAATTCGCTAATGCTCAACGAGGCGCTGTACGGCCGTTTACCAGAAAATCCCCTGCCCCACCGGTTGGCAAACAATCCGATAGAGCTGAACACTACAGCAGGTATCCACAGTATGACGCCCATGAGCCCATCAGACAAAGCCATATAGCCAGGGGCAATCAGGAAGATTATCAGGCCAAGGTCCACGGCACTAACCAATGCCAGATTTAGCCAATAACCCATTGGACTGTTCTTCCAATTTTGTCTGATAGCCATGACGAGAACAAACGCCCCAATCCAGAGAAGATTCCAGGCATAGTAAGCCAATACAGCCGTGGCAAGCTCATCCGTAATCTGCGGGATCTCAGCGACAGGTGTCCCCGAACCGATCGTGGTTAACATGGTCGATGGGCCGTCCGTTGACTGTTGGAGCAAAACGGCCGCGCCCAAAACGTGCAAGGCTCCCCAAAGTCCATAAAAGATTGCGCCAAATTTATGCGCGTAGCGTTTCATTATTAATTATCTCCTCGTATGTAATCCGCAGATTTCGTGGATATTCCAGACAGATTCATTAAAAGGGAAGTCCTTTGA
>CBDUOF010000210.1:0-9253 GCA_965368765.1 uncultured Anaerolineae bacterium
GCACCGTTTTTGTACCGCCAATATCACCAGCTAATAACATCGTCCTACCTCAAATCAGATATCTATGTAACCTTAGCTAAATACGGCTATCATGCCTCGCTGACCGGCTGGAATAATAGAGGACTTATGTGACTCCCCTGAGATTAGGTCAAGTTTCATATCCAAGCCCTCATGATTGCGGCTTTTGAGAATGGTATGAAACCTCATGAGATTCGATACAGCTGGCAGTTCTAAAGATTCGTCTTCAGTTCCTACCCCTAGATAAAGCCTGACGTGTAAATCTGAGTGTTTTTGGGCGTAACCATGTTCATAGTCGAACATGATTTCATTGTCCCAATACAACGGCGGAGCGATAATAATGTAACGATTGAATGTGTCCGTTCGGTGAAACATTGTATAAAGTCCAAAATATCCACCAGATGAGTGACCCAAAAAGGCTCGGTCATCTGGAATAGTCTGATATTCGTTGTTAATAAATGGCATCAACTCTTCACGTATAAAGGACAAGAACTGCTCACCGCCTCCACCCAACGTTTCAATTTTAAAGAATTCACGCATTTCAGGCAGAGTTTTCGAATCGATTGTTGGATGATAATCTCGAAAACGAGTGCGAATTTGTTCACCCCAGTCATTTGTATCATAGCCAATGCCCACGACAATTACTGGTGGAGCATCAGGAAGCGACCAAAAATATCGAAATCTATTCCAATTACCATCTAAGGCATACAGAACAGGATATGATTCATCGGATTTGGCATATTCAAATGGCAAATAGATAAACAGTTTATAATCTTCACCCACTTGGTCAGAATGCAATATTCTCACTTCGGTTCCCGGAATATTAATAGGGGGATAGGTTTTGGACAAGAGGAGCCTCCTAATTGTGTATCCTACAGTTAATCATATCTACACTGATAACATTAACCAATGTCGATTAAGATAGTAACGGCCGGAATATTTTCATAAAAATTCATAGCCACTTTATGCCAAAACAACACCATCCCAAACTGATTATGCTATCTTGATCCTCTTCAGTGAAATGACTATTCAGAATCGGCCGTTTTTAGGATGTGCAGCAAAATTTCAAACTGATCACGGCAGTCCGGGCACATATCAATATGGTTCTTGACGAGCGGCATCAGCTGTCTGGCTTCCTTATCATCGGCAACCAGCTCCACATATTCATCGAGCAAATCAAATGCTTCTTCGCAGGAGTAGGCATTTTCCAGCGTCTTTTCGATGCGTTCCATCAGTCCAACCATCTGCGCCTCGTTCAGGCGCGCACCTGCCATTTGGGGCATTGCCGTATCGCTGAACGCCGTCAGAGGCTGTTCTGGTTTGCTAAACAAGTTTTTGATTCGATTCCAAATAGTCATGATGTTTTGCTGATCCAGGTAAAGAGGAATGGCGTCTATTTCGTCATCTTCTTCCTGCTGCATACATAAACAGATGTATCTTTACGGCCGTTAAGCCCAGGACGTATGTTTATTCGCTCTCTTTGATGGTTTGGTTCTTGTTGTTCTTACTTGTGCCAACTTTTTGATTGGCTTGAATCGAAATCGTCAATCAAATACCTGCAAAATATCGCTGGGTGTGTAGCCATCTTTCGCCAGGCTCTTCTTGAGGCGTACCCTGGCGTCATGTAGCAGTTTATAGACGGCGTTGGGCTTCATTTTCAGTTCTTTGGCAATTTGGTTGGTTGTTTTGCCCTGCACGATTGAATCGACCAACGCTGTGCGCTGCCGCTCAGTTAAATCATTTTCAATCAATTGTTGGACGTAGGTGAGTATCTCGGCACGTGCTGTTTTCTCTTCTGGTGTTGGGGCATTATCGGCCACGAAGCTGGGCGTGTAGTCACCGCTTTCTGTTTCGGTCAGACTGTTGAGAGAACTGTCTTGCCATCGCTTGCGTCGCAGTTCGGTAAGGGCAACGGAGATGGCAATCTTATGGGCCCAGGTGGTGAATTTGCTACGTCCGGCAAAGGTATACAGCTTTTCTAATACCTTTAGAACCGCTTCCTGGGCAAAATCCTCCGCCTGCGTGTCAAATTCAAGTGCCGATGTCCGAACCTGAGAGAGCAAGCCCCGTCTAAGCCCCTGTGTGAGCAGGTTGCTAAGGTCAGCAACGGCCGTTTCATACTGTGGGTGTTCTGGCTGAAGTTCAGCCAGCCATTGTTCATTCGTTCGTTTGATAGTCACACGACTTATTATACCGAAAATCTTGACATAGGCTGGTAGACAGGGTGATTTTGGGTATGATTGGGGTCACCTTATAGGTGGCTGCCGCTGGCAGTGGACGCTACGGAGAAATGAAGATGATCAAACCAGAAAACAACGCTAAACAAATAATTATGTATACAACCAGCTGGTGCTCAGATTGCCATCGGGCAAAGTATTTGCTGGATGAGTATGGCGTGTCTTACATTGCTGTTGACGTGGAGGAGGATGAAGCAGGGCTGGCATTTGTAAAGCAAGTGAACAATGGCAATCGCGTTGTGCCCACGATTGTGTTTCCAGACAATACGATTTTGGTTGAACCCTCTAATAAACGTCTTGCAGAAAAAGCAGGGATTGAACTATGACGACCTGTCTTATCTTTTTAATAGAGTTGTTCCTGTATAAGATCTCTGTACTTGTCTTTCCCGCGCAGGCGGGAATCCACCTCCCTAATGAAGATGGATGCCTGCCTTCGCAGGCATGACAGCAGAGGGTAATTGTTAATCAGGAACAACTCTAATATAGAAGTGCGCTAACTGACGCTACATGGGGGAATCGGAAATGGCGTTGAAGCGGTAACCCGTGCCTCTTTCTGCAATGATGTAGGAAGGCTCGTTGGGGCTCACTTCAATTTTACGCCGCAGGCGATGCACATGAACATGGAGGCGGTCTTCCTGGGCTTCTTCCATTGGCCAAATGCGATTAAGCAGAAAATCTGTGGTAACAATGCGACCAGCGTTGCGCACAAGAATGTAGAGCAGCTTGGTCTCTGTAGGGGTGAGGGAGACGGGCGCTCCTTCAACCAGGGCTTCCCGGTTAGGGAAGTTAACCATTAATCGATCGTCGATCCGGGTCGTAGATTCTAGCGTATAGCTAAAGTCACCCATGCGGCGCAAGACGCGCCCCACACGGGCTTTGAGCTCTTCTGGATTAAATGGCTTAACAATATAATCTTCAGCATACTGCTCTAGCCCTTCAATGATGGTTTCTTCGGTATTTACGGCCGTTAGCATAATGATAGGCATGTCGCTAAATTCACGCACCGCATGGCAAAATTCAAAACCGCTCATGATGGGCATGTGCAAATCGACAATAGCCAGGTGGGGCATACCGTGCCGGTTGATGAGTTTGAGGGCATCTTGACCCGAAGCGGCCGTCATGACCTGATAACCAGCTTGCTCCAGAGTGTGTTGCACAATGCGTAAGGTAAAAGCGTTGTCATCAACAGCAATTATTTTTTGGGATTCAATGGGTGAGTCTAACATAGGGTATTTGATTTTAGGATGGTTTGCCAGGTAAGATAGGCAATAGGGATTTCTAATCTTTCTTTCTGTCAGAATTTGGCAAAGTATAACTTAAGACGGCCGTAAGATAAAGAGATAAATATAGAGAGTAGTACTATCCCTGGGAACGGCCGCTTAATTTCACGACAAATTCAGGTCGGTTACCCGTTTGCCCGGGACCGCGAGCCAATCATTGCCCCACACCTTTTTTCTGTTAAAATTTTGTACCCTGGCACGAGATTACATCGTTTACGTGCAGGGGTTCCTGTTAACCTACTGAAATGCGGCTGTCTTTGAGGCCATTTCCAACCATAAAGTGTCGTTTTTTCGCGTTCAATATTTTGCCGTGGATTATGGATGTGTTATAACAGGGATGGTAAATGGGATATATTTCACAAATAGTTTGTGAACATTAAAAGGCGACTTCAAATAAAGCCCGCAGACGACGAAATTGAGTTTTGTAGCGTCATTCTGTAGGGTTTTTATTATCTGCTGTGCCCATGCTTATTTACAATGTAGAAAACGGCCGTTACTACTAACGCCATGTATCTCTTTTGGTGCTGTTTTACAACAACACGAAACGGTTCGTAACTCGCCTAAACGCGTCAGGCTTTAGGGCACAAACCAGCCCATCTTATCGAGTGGAGGAAGACACCCGTGCAAAGTGAGTGGCAATTTATCGTTCTATTTGTGCTGCTGGCTCCCATTTTTCCGGCCGCACCGATTATCATTAACCGACTTCTTGGCCCGCAAAAACCAAATCCAATTAAGCAGCAAACCTACGAATGTGGTATCGAAACAGTAGGTGATGCCTGGGTTCAGTTTAAAGTCCAATACTACATTTACGCCCTTGTTTTTGTCATCTTTGATATCGAAGCAGTCTTTCTGTTTCCCATTGCCGCCGCTTACGATCAGCTCGGCTTGTTCGCTGTGGGTGCTGCAATCTTGTTCATCTTCCTGCTGGCAGATGGGCTGCTTTACGCCTGGGGCCGTGGCGTACTGGAATGGATTTAAGGGGAATAAACAATGCGTTTTAACCTTGTTGAATTTTTATCAAGTATCTTTGATTTGACAGCCGGAGATTATTTGGCCAGCGTATGGATAGATAAACCCTGGGCAAGTGTCGTGATAGATATTTTTGGCATTCTTATCGTGGCTACTATTCCCTTGCTCATGGTATTTATTGTCGGCTGGACAGAGCGCAAGGTTTTGGCGCGAATGCAGGATCGTATCGGCCCGAATCGTGTGGGCGGCAAATATGGCGCACTGCAAATGGTTGCCGACGTCGTAAAAATGCTTACGAAGGAGCTCATTGTTCCCGCTGGGGCCGATAAGTACGCTTATTTCGCCGCACCTGCGCTGGCGCTCATTACATCAGCACTGTTGTTTGCTGTACTGCCTTTCGCCCCAGGTGTAATTGGGGTTGACCTCAACGTTGGTGTCTTCTACATTCTTTCGATTAGCTCTATCTCTGTCGTTGCCCTTTTGCTGGCAGGCTGGGGATCAAATAATAAGTACGCGCTGTTAGGCGCTTTTCGAGCTGTGGCGCAGCTGGTCAGTTATGAAGTGCCTATGATACTTTCCTTATTAGTGCCTATTATTTTGGCTCGATCGATGTCTACGGTTGATTTGGTAGAAGCCCAAAATATCCCTTTCCTGATTTTTGCCCCAATCTCTGCACTCATCTTTTTCATCTCCTCGCTGGCAGAAACGGGTCGGTCCCCATTTGATTTGCTAGAAGCTGAATCCGAAATTGTGGCTGGATTCCATACCGAATATACCGGTATGGTTTTCGGTTTATTTATGGCCGCTGAATATATGGCTATCATGTTTATGTGTGGCTTGTTTGTAACGGCATACGCGGGCGGCTATCGCCTGTTTGGATTGGAAGATATCGTTTTGTCGAACGGTTTTGCTTTGGGGCGCGGCCTTGGTCTTCTGATTTTTCTTGTGAAATCTTCGGCCGTATTTTTTGTCTTCATGTGGATTCGAGGGACGCTGCCGCGCTTCCGAATTGATCAGATGCTGAACTTCAATTGGAAGTTCATGGTGCCTTTGACGTTGGTTATTTTGTTTTCGGTCGCTTTGCTGGATCGCCTGATTGTCGACTATATTCCGGGCATTAATGATACGGGCCGGGCCGCGATTCACTTTGGCAGCAATGTGGTAATTGGCCTTGCGACTTTAGAGGTGGTGCGGCGGGCGGCACGCCGTCAGCGGCAGCTTCAAAATGATACTAGTCCCCTTTTAGCGATAGCAGAGAATGAAGGAGAACCCATTGCGATGACTGCGATGGCTGAGCCAGTTCAAGAGCATCATGAGCCGGTTCCGGTACATTAATGGGGTTTGCCATTCGCACGGTACGAATAGGTTTACATTGGCTTTGTGCAACTAGCCAGGAATGAATATTTTATTGGTGATGGAGTAGGCTTGTGACGCTTGAGCAACTAGTTTTTATTTTGGTCAGTTTGCTGACTTTGGGTACAGGGCTTGTGGTGGTGTTAAACCGCAACCTGTTTCATGCCGCCCTGGCGATGATGGCTTCGTTTTTAGGTGTGGCCGGACTCTATATTTTGCTGGACGCAGGATTTTTGGCGGCGGCTCAGCTCTTAATTTATATTGGTGCGATCTCGATTTTGATTATTTTTGCCATCATGTTAACGAGACGCATGATGCAGGCGCGGGAAGTTCCGTTTAATTCCCAAGCTGGGCTGAGTTTGTTTACGGCCGTTGCCACATTTGCCCTGATTGCTGCCGTCGTCGTGCGTTTTTGGGGGGTTGAGGCGTTAAACGGCCGTCCGGATGTGCCCGACAGTGTTTTGCAGGGCGCCGTCGTTGAATTAGGCCGCGCCTTTGTTAGTGCCAGTGGCTACGTTATTCCCTTTATCATCGCGTCTGTTTTACTTTTGGCGGCGCTGATTGGGGCTATCTACGTGGCGTGGCCTGCAGAATACACGGAGGAAGAAGCATGATTCCATTGACTTGGTATCTCCTCGTTGCCGCACTTTTATTTTGTATTGGCTTGTATGGCGTCATGGCACGCCGCAACGCTGTTGCCATCTTAATGTCTGTTGAACTGATGCTGAATGCAGTCAATATCAACTTGGTTGCATTTTGGCGATATGGTTCTGTCGTTAATCCGGATGCATCACCAACCGGTTGGGCATGGACGATCTTTGTTCTCACCGTTGCCGCAGCAGAAGCGGCCGTTGGTCTGGCCCTCATTATCTCAATCTATCGTCGTCGCGATTCTGTGATTGCAGAAGAGCTTGATTTGCTTAAGAATTGATTTTGGTGAACGGTGAACCGTACTCGGTAAGCAATAACCCATTTTTGCCGATTACCGACCACTGATTACCGATTACTGAAACAACGGGAAGAGTTTCGCCTTATGTCACAAGAAACGTTACAAACTTTAACTTGGCTGATTCCGGCTGGCCCTTTGTTGGTGTTTTTCCTGATTGTGCTATTTACCAAGCACAACCGCACCTTAAGCTGGGTTTTGGCCTGGACTGGTGTGATTGGCGCGCTGGTGTTGAGCTGGACAGTTGCTTTTAATCTGTTTGGTACTTACCTGGGTCATGACATTAGCCATCCAGAAGAACTAATTGAGCATCCGGTTCAGGTTGCCAGCTCGATTGATTGGCTGCCCGTTGGTGATTATGCCAACGGCACCTGGCTAAAGATGGGTGTGGCGGTGGATCCTGTTACGGCCGTTATGCTGTTCATGGTTTCCTTTGCTGTCTTTATGATTTTTATCTACAGCGTGGGCTATCACAACTACGGCAAGCCCCCCGGGACGGTGCGCGGCACGCCCAATCACGGTAAAGAAGAGCCGATGTTCTCGCGCTTCTTTGCCCTGATGAGTTTGTTTGCCGGAGCTATGCTATTGTTGGTGGTGTCAGACAATTTGCTGATGCTTTTTGTCGGCTGGGAAATCATGGGCTTCTGTTCCTATTCCCTGATTGGCTTCTGGTATGCCCGAGATTACCATCTGGAGCCGGGCGATATTCCGCACATCTCGCCGCGCCGGGCAGCCATTAAGGCATTTATGACCACTCGCGTGGCCGATGTGGTGATGCTGTTGGGCATTGTCTTCTTTTACCGCACCTTTGGCACCCTGAATTTTAGTGAGGCGTTAAGCGCTGGGAGCCTGGAACATGCTGCGATGGAAATTGGCGTGGGCATGCTGGGCGTAATGGCTTTGCTCATCTTTACGGGTACGGTCGGCAAGTCGGCCCAGTGGCCGCTGCACGTCTGGTTGCCCGACGCTATGGAAGGCCCCACTCCTGTGAGTGCCACAATCCATGCAGCCGCCATGGTTTCCGCTGGCGTTTACCTGATTGTGCGCATCTTCCCGCTTATTGCTGTTGGCATTGAGGGGAATCCCGCTGTTAGTTGGGTGATCGCTGGCATTGGGGCGTTTACCGCTTTGATGGCCGCAACCATTGCCGTGGCCCAAAACGATGTGAAAGGGGTGTTGGCTTACTCAACCATTTCGCAGCTCGGTTTTATGGTGGCGGCGATTGGTATTGGGGCTTATATAGCGGCCGCGTTCCATTTAATTACCCACGCTTTCTTTAAGGCGCTGCTCTTCCTGGCTTCCGGTTCCGTTATTCATGGGATGGAGCATGGTGCTGAGCATGTGCATGACCACCACACCGACCCGCAAGATATGCGCTACATGGGTGGACTGCGCAAGAAAATGCCAATCACCTTCTGGACTTTTTTGATTGGTGGCATGTCCTTGTCTGGTTTGCCGCTGATAACGGCCGGATTCTGGTCTAAAGACGAAATTTTTGCCGATGCCTGGTATCTCTGGAGTCATGATGCCAATGCCACAGGCCTGTTTGTATTTGTAATGTTGGCCGTGGCGGCGTTCCTGACTGCTTTTTACACCATGCGTCAAATTAGCCTGACGTTCCTGGGCAAGCCGCGTACGCCGCTGGCCGAACATGCCCATGAAAGCAATGGCTTCATGACAGTACCGCTGGTGTTGCTTTCTGTTTTTGCCGTTGTGGCTGGGTGGGTTGGCATTCCAGACAATTTCCTGGGCACAGAAAAAGGGTCTGTCTTTACAAATATGTACCATCATTTTGTGGGGGCAACGATTGAAGAAACCATGCATGAGCTGCATGAACTGCATCTCGTGGGGCATGAAATCTTTACACTGCCGTGGAGCTGGACGCCGCTGATTACCTCAGTCGTTGTGGCCTTGGGTGGATTGTTGGTGGGGTATCTGGTGTACGGCCGTAAACCGCTCACCAAAGACCAGGACGATCCATTGATACGGCCGCTTGGCCCCCTTCATGGCTTCTTGCAAAACAAATGGTATTGGGATGAGTTGTATCAGGTCGTCTTCATCCGCCCGGTCGTCTATTTCTCTGAGATTGTTGTTTTTGAAGTGGTAGACAAAGGGATTATTGACGGGATTTTACATTTGGTTGCGCGCACTTTCTATGCGATTGGGCGACTTGCAAAAGCGACTGAAGAAGCCGTCTTTGGTCGGGCTGTGGATTGGGTAAAAGACCAATTCCTGGGTATGACGCGCGAAGTGCGCCAGCTGCAAACTGGCAAGGTTCAGGAATATGTGCTTGTTTCCGGGCTGATCGCTTCTGCTCTGGCCTTTATGATCATTTTCCTTATCAATTTCGGCTGGTCACAGCAGATTCTTGATTGGCTGCAACAGACTTTTTAATTTAATCGGACAGACCCGATTGGCCTTTCTAAAAAGCTTCAAAAGGGAATTGTCAT
>CBDUOF010000211.1:0-9164 GCA_965368765.1 uncultured Anaerolineae bacterium
GATTCGGCACGCGTCAAGGCAACGGCCGTTAAGCTCACCGCAAAAAAGAAAAGCAGAAAAGGCAGTACCGACCAATCCAGTCGGAGCGAAGCCAATAAAATGACGATGGGCGCAACGTACAGCCCGCCGATACGGAACCGCTTTCCAACCCGAACCACATCGATCTCCCTGTTGAGCAGCGCCAGCCCACGCCACCAGCTAAGCGCTACCAGCACAATCAAAAAGAGGTCGCGCAGCCATAGGTTGCTGCCCGCAATCGCCAAATTGCGTAAGCTCTGTCCAATCCAGCTGAAATCCAATGCGCTTACCGGCTGATAATTTAGGGAGCGAACAATGAGAAAGATCAGTACCAGGCCGCTGCCCACCAATAAATTGCGCTGGTCTGTGGCTGGCAGTTTGAGCCAGTACAGAAAACGCGCCAGGTAAAAGCCAGCCAACATGAGCAGCAACAGACCCACAAAGAGCCGCCCTCTGCCCCACCACTCATCTGCCCAGGGCAAAACGGCCAAACTGAGCGGCGTCATGAGGGCTACTTCCATCAACATCCAGCTGAGAAACACGAGCTCCCGCCGAACGTATGCCCAGGCTAACACCAGTTTTCGCTGCGTGGTTAATTTTGTTGTGATGGGCGGTGCGAGTTGGCTCATATCCCCAATCGTAAAGCGACTCGTATCAATCGTCAATCAATTCCACCGGTCGGGTTTGCTCCAGCGTGCGCCAGGCAGATTTTATATTCTGAAGTTCCTGGTCGGATTCAGGCAGTTCACCGTAGCGGATTTTCACGTAAGCGTTGGTGATAAGCCGGGTTTCTTGCCGATTGTCTGGCCACGCTTTGGCCAGCGTGGTGAGGAATTCGTACGGGGTTTCGGCATCGAGGCGAGGGTAGCCGCTGCCGTCGGCGGCACGCAGCATTTTACGGTAGATGCGACGAATTGAAACGGCCGTTTGCCACTCTCGCAATAGACCCAATCGCCCCAGCAGCCGCTGTAAAAGATTCCCCTCGTCTAAATCATCATCATCGTGGCTCATCACGCGGCTGCTTTGCCGGATCGTCATGGTCGTTTGCTGATACAGCCGGTTGACCAACAAAGCCACAACCAAAATGAGAGCGACCGCCAGCAGCACGACGATGATTTGGGCGTTGCGGCTTAGTTGAAAACCCAAACCCTCAATTTCATCAAAAACGAGCCGATTTTCCAGGTCCACCGTGCCGCCATCTTCCCCAAACGGCAGCAGCGGCACGCGTTGGTCAATGAAAAACTTGCCCACGATTTTGCCGAAATAGGCCCATTTTTCTGCCAGCCACGGGGAAAGCACATCCAGAATTCGACCGACGAAATTAGTGAGCACGTCCACCAGTTCCAGAACCGGTACGAGCAAAAAGAAAAGTGTGGTGAAGGCAACGGCGCCCGTAATGCGCAATCCATTCCAGACAGGTGCCAGCCAGCCAATAATGCTGCTGGCTGATTCACCACTGATGATGATGGCCACCGTTCCAGCCATAAAGATGGTCAGCAGGCTGGCCAGGAGAACGGCTGTTAACCAGCGCGGGTCTAACGCCAGCGCTTGTCCCGTTTGGTCTTTTTCAATCTCTTCTGCACGAATGAGGGCAACGGCCGTTAAACCAGCCAAAAAGAAGAGCAAAATGTATGGGCTGCTGTCCCACAGCAGGCGCGTATTGGCCAACCAAACCACCATCGGGGCCAAAAGTAGGCCGCCAACCCGCAGCCGCAGCCCTGCCCGATTGATGCTGTATTCTCGCTTTACCAGCTGCAATCCGCGTGCCCAAACCAGCACGATGGTGCCAAATACAATCACATCCTGGAGCCATAAATTATTGCCTCGTTCATTGATGGCTTGAAATAGCTCGCGGATCCAGACAAAACGAAGAATGGGGCTGCCATCATGGAAAAAAGTGGGCAGTGTCACAATAATGATGCAAAACAGGGTCACAGCCATGATCGTTTGCTGGTGCTTTGGCGACAGCTGGACGGCGCTCATAAATCGAGCCAGGTTAAAGGCCAGCAACATCAAAACGAGCAGCCACAGCAGCACGGTTCCAGGGGGCCAATATCGCGCCCAGCCCATGACCGCCATGACAAACGGGGTTAACAAAGCCACATCCATGAGTGCCCAGCTCACATACAGCATTTCATGCTGCACGTGGCCCCAGGCATTCAGGAACGCTTCGTACCGTGGAGAGAGGGTGTCGCGGTCAACCGTAAGGCGCATAAATATGAAGTCGGCTCGTTTGCAAATTTGCGAATTGCCCAGCTTTTTTGCAACACGCAGCTAGTAAGTTAAGTCACGGTTATCAGTTCGTATCGTCCCGCTCGAATTCCAGCCCGACCGGTTCGGGCGTGGGAATGCTGTTTAACGCTGCTTCCGTGACGGTGTTGGCCTGGTGTTCCTTTTGGAAGGCGGGAACGGTGGATGGAATGTGATAGGCGATAAGATTGCCGAGGCCCTTGGGCGGTGGTTCATCGGCCAGCGAGATTAGGACCACGCGCCGCCCTGCTTCTTTTAGCCGAATCAGGGCAACCATCATTTCTTCGGTGACAACGGCCGTTACCAGCACAATGGTGCTTGCCCAGGGCAAAGAAGGGCTGGCGCGCATCATCATCTTTTCGATGGAGCCCGTGGCAAACTCCGTAACGGCGGCCAGCGCCTCTAGAACGTGGGCCAACTGTTCAGGGGAGCGGCTGGGTCGTACCCGAATCGGCTGGTCAGAATTGGGCACGGAGCCGTTGGCGTAAATGCCCACCCCCCAGCCTTGCTGCACGCCATAATTGGCAATCGACCCGGCCACGCTCACGCCACGCTCTAGCAATTCTGGGTCAAACCCCATCCAGTGCTTGGCAAAGGTTGCCACGTTCAGAAAAACGGCAATGGTCATGCCGGTCGACGGTTCGTACACTTTGGTCTGGATCGTGCCGCGAACGGCCGTTGCCTTCCAATGAACATCCCGAAAGCGATCCCCTGGCTGATAATCCCGCACGCCCTGCGTTTTGATCGGATCCGTAAACAGGCTGCGCAAGACTTTTACATCCCCAAATGGTTCCTTGGCGGGCAGGCCCAGCTCATCCAGGGGGTAAATCTGCGGGAAAATAATCAGCTGGTCAATATATTGATGATCGCGCTGAATGGTAAACAGCGTAAAAATATCGCCCGATTCATATGTTACCGGCCCCACTTTATAGTAACCTCGCTTGGGAAAGCGCAGGGTGAAGCTGCGGTTGGTTTGTTCACGGCCGTATAGTGAAAAAGTGTTTTGCAGCGTGTAGCGGCCCGTCATCTCACTAGAAACTTGCGAAATCACATGCTCATTCTCTATCGCTACGGGCAGCTCATCCCGAAATTGCAGCCAGGTGAGCGGCAGCAGCTTGTCATTGCCAATGGCCACGGTCATTTCAATCGGCTCGCCGGGGAAAACACGGTTGCGATCAAAGCTGCGCTCGTAGGTCACGCCCACCAGCGACAGATTCTTCCACGCGGTGCTGATCGCCACAATAAGCAGCAGCACAAATCCCAAGGCCAGCATCGCAGATTGTCGACCCGCTGCCAAACCAATGATGAGAAAGAGAAAGGCCAGAGGGACCCAGGCATCGCTAAAAATAGAGTTTTCACGCTCGCGCAGCACCAGACCTCGTGCCGTGGCCACGTCCCCCATGTCCATGGCCCGACCCGTGATGGCGGCTCGCATGATGTTCTCGCGCGCCTTCTTTTGCGCTTCTTTTTGATTCTCGCGAACAACGAGATGGACTTCTTGTAAATTCTCGGTCATCTTTTTTAACCACAGAGGAACCAGCGACTAGAGACGTGAATACTCTTTAGGTTTAGGACCCTCCGGGGTGACTTAGCTTTCGACGGGAACGGGTACGGTGTCTACCACGTCCCGAATGATGTCTTCTGGCTGACGGCCGCGCAGGCGGGTTTGTGGATTGACCATCAGGCGGTGAGTAAGGACATAGGGTGCCATCGTTTTGACGTCGTCGGGAATGACAAACTCACGCTCACGAATGGCGGCCAGTGCCTGGCACGTGCGGTAAAGGGCCATGGTGGCGCGAGGACTGGCACCCAGCTCGATATCTTCATGGTTGCGCGTGGCGCGGCAGACGTTCACGATGTAGTTGCGCACCGACTCCTCAACGCGTACCGTGCGAACCGTTTCTTGCATGGCCAGGATTTCCTCGGGGTCGATAACTTTTTCGAGCGTGTCTAGTGGGTCCGTGCGCTCGAAGCGCAGCAGAATGTCATTTTCTTCTGATTCTGAGGGATAGCCAATGGCCACTTTCATGAGAAAACGGTCGAGCTGTGCCTCTGGCAGGGGGAACGTGCCTTCGAGTTCAACCGGGTTTTGGGTCGCCAGGACGAGAAACGGCCGTTCCAACTGATGAGTCGCAATGTCTACCGTTACCTGCCGCTCCTGCATGGCCTCCAGCAAGGATGATTGCGTACGGGGGGTTGCCCGGTTGATTTCGTCCGCCAGCAAGATTTGGGCAAAAATAGGCCCGGCGCGAAACTCAAACTCTTGCTGCTTCTGGTTATAGAAGTAGATGCCCGTCACATCGGAGGGCAACAGATCCGGGGTGAATTGCACGCGGCGAAAGGTACAGCCCAGCGAGGCGGCAATCGTTTTGGCCAGGGTGGTTTTGCCAGTTCCCGGCACATCTTCCAAAAGCAGATGTCCGCCGGTAAGCATGGCAATCAGGGCCAAATCAATAATTTCATCCTTGCCAACAATCACTTTCTGGATGTTTTCACGAAGTTTGGTAGCAGTTTGGGCAATACTGACGGTTTGGGCAATCATAAATAATTCCTAATCTGGTATTGTGTTCAATTGTGCAACAATGGTCGCAGTGACGCATCTAAACGATAACGAATCGGCATATCCGAGCTAATACAAAGCCGTATCAAAACTGTATCAAAGCGGTGACCCCAAACGGATGCTAAACCCCGCTGGGTTCCGGTTACCGCTTAACGCACCTGGGTGGACAAAAAGTCCAGGATATCAATCTTGGTTAAGATGCCCTGCACTTTGTCGTCTGTGGCGATGATGACGGCGTTGTGCTTGCTGAAAATGGCCATCAGCGTTTCCAGCGGCGCGCTTGGCCGCACCACGGGCACATTGGTCTCTACAATCGCCTCAATGGTTTCATCTGGCGCGTGGGTAGCGTGGTTAGTGAGCAGGATGTGGTTCAGCAGATCAATTTCTGAGACGACGCCAAGAAGACGGCCGTCTTCGCCCAGCACGGGCAGCTGCGACACATTGTACTGCTTCATCAAGGCGACAACGTCGGTCATCAAATCAGTGGGTCGGGCGGTAATGATCGTGTCGGCACTTTTGCCCGCCTGAATATCCATTGCCCGGAAATCGACCCAGGTTTGCTCCAGGAAGCCATTCTCGCGCAGCCACTCATCATCAAATGCCTTGCTGAGATAGCGTGAGCCCGAATCTGGCAAAATAACGACAACGACATCATCCTTGCCCAATTTTTGATCGTGGGCATATTTTATGGCCCCCGCCACGGCCGAACCACAGGAGCCGCCACAGAAAATTCCTTCTTCGCGTACCAGACGCCGGGTCATCAGGAAGCTTTCCTTGTCGTTGGTTTGCACAACGTGGTCAACCACGCTTAAGTCGAGGGTGCTGGGGAGGAAATCTTCGCCGATGCCTTCAATCTTGTACCCTTCCGCTTTGACGGTACGGCCGCTTCTGTGCAGCTCATACAAAATGGAGCCGATGGGGTCAACGCCAATGATCTTGATGTGGGGATTTTTCCCCTTGAGATAGCGTCCCGTGCCGGAAATGGTGCCACCTGTACCCATCCCGGCCACAAAATGGGTAATGCGCCCCTTTGTTTGCTGCCACAGTTCTGGCCCAGTGGAATCGACATGGGCCTGGGGATTGACCGGGTTATGATACTGGTTGGCCAGAATGGCGTTTGGGGTTTCTTCCACCAATTTGGCGGCTACAGAATAATAGCTGCGCGGATCGTCTGGCTCAACGGCCGTTGGTGTTACCACCACGCGCGCCCCAAAGGCTCGCAGCAGCAAAATCTTCTCCTGGGACATCTTGTCTGGCATCACAAAAATACAGCGATACCCTTTGATGGCGGCGGCAATGGCCAGCCCGACGCCCGTATTCCCAGAGGTCGATTCAACGATGGTGCCACCGGGCAAAAGCTTGCCGCTTCGTTCGGCATCTTCAATGATGGCCGGGCCAATACGGTCCTTGACTGAGCCACCAGGATTAAAAAATTCGACTTTGGCCAAAATGGTGCAGGGGAGGTCACTAACGACGGAGTTGAGGCGCACCAATGGCGTGTTGCCAATCGTCTCCATGATGTTGTTATAGACTTCCATTTCTTCAACTTGTTCAGTTATTAGTTGTTCCATTCGGTTCACCTGTGTTCACGTGGGTTGTTGGGCAAATGGCGGTGTGGGAAACGGCCGTTTGCCTGCAAAATCGTACCAATTTTACTTTCCGTGCCAAGTATACACGAACCGCTGGCTTCGATGAAATCACGGTAGCTGGATTTTGCAAGTATGTTTCTTGCCCTTGGACCTCTTGAACATGACGAGAGCGAATCATTTACATTGGGGCGGTTTCCGGCAAGCTGGGTGATTCTCAGCCCAAAGAAATGTTTGAAAAAGCGGGATATTTTCTGGTAGAATATTTGAACTAACCCAGAATAACTTCGCGTTACAACAATTTTGTAGATCTTCAACTGAATAAAGCAGGGAACATGTTGTGCTCAGTAGTCGCCTCGCTTACCTGACAAAATTTTAACGCCTCAACCCCAGCGACGCTGTATAGCCTGGCGTTAAACGCTTTAACCTTGATTTGGCAAGGAACGGCCGTTCGAATGAACGGAATCAGTTATTCATAATCATCCCATCTAGCAGGAGGAAATATGGATTCGCACGAAGACATTGATGAGGCGGAAGCGGTTGGTTTTGCGGCGACTGGCGTTGATTTGGATGACGTTATCGCTGGGCAGACATTCCAGGCGACGTGGGGGTTCAAAAATATAGGCAAGACAACCTGGGATAGTGATTACAGATTTGTTTATCGTGGCAAACCGCACTCGGCAACCGCAAATGATCCCCATTCCTTAATGGCCACATTCAATGCGTTTACACTGGGCGAGTTAGGAGTTACGGCCGTTTCCCCTAACAACACCATTCACCTAACGCTATCGTTAACCGCACCTGCAACCGCTGTGGCCCACGCCACAACCTGGCAGCTGCAAACGCCAGACGGCCGTTTCTTTGGCCCACTGCGCTGGTTACGGGCAGTGGTTACGACCCAATCGAATGAGTCGTCGGCCGTGGCGACGCCAGAAGCAGACACCGCCTTCGAACCCGATAGCTGGCGCACCGCTATCTGGGCCATTACCAGCGTTTTTGAATCTGGCCTGCCCGGTGGTCGGATAGACGCCTATCAGAATGAAGATGCCGGGATTGTAAGCTACGGTAAGCATCAGGCCACGCTGCAATCGGGTAATTTAGAGCGGGTGCTAACTGCCTTTTTCCAGCGCAGCGGTTCGGCCGCCAGCCAGGCATTGCAGCATGAATTTGCCGAACGCGTGCAGCAAAAAGATATATCGCTCCGTCAGGATGTCCGCTTTAAGCAATTGCTTCTGGAGGCAGCCCAGGAAGACGCGATGAGCCAGGCGCAGGATGAACTGTTTGCCCAAAACTTCTACCAACCCGTGGTCGGCAAAGCACAGAGCCTGCGTGTCAAATCGGCACTTGGGCTGGCGTGCCTGTACGATACGCGGGTGCAAGGCGGGTTGCCCGCCGTGGTTACGGCCGTTTCCCAAAAACTAGGTGTTCAAAAAGTAGGCGAGCAGGGCATAGATGAACCGACCTGGCTGCGAACCTTCCTTGATGAACGGGAAGCCCGGCTAAATCGGCTGGCAGATTTACGAGCAGCCGAAAATCGACCTGCCGATGCCCAGGCACTGCGTACCTCTACCTTTCGCGTGGCAGAATTACGCCGCTTATTGGAGGATGGCAACTTGGCTCTAGCCGGGGAGTTTCTTGTTCGCGGACAGCTCATTCGGGGTCACGTCCGCGGACGTGAAAAAGCCGAACCTATTAAACCGACCAAACCCAAACCAGTTGCCGAGCCCGTGATTGTCCCAGAGCGCTACAGTGGGCCATCGGTCAAATTTGCGGCGGGGCTTCATGGGCCCGGCGATGCCCACACCTGGCACGATGCGGGTTTTCGCAACATGCTCAAGAAGTTGGATATGCCGATCAAGTTTATGTCCGACGGTGATCGCTACCGCTGGTATGCTGAATTCCACAAGCCCCATCTTAACCTGGTGCGTGTCTTCTGGAAGCCAGACCCAAATCGGCGCAAAAGTGCCCGTCAGGCGTGGGATGAGGATATTCGAGATGGGGTGCTGAACTTTTACAAAGCGGGGGCGCGCCATTTTGAGGTCCACAACGAACCGCGACTGCATCATGAAGGGATGGGGCATCAATGGCATGATGGTGCCCAGTTCGGCACGTTTTTGCGCGAACTTATGCTGATTATCAAGGGGCAATGTCCCGAGGCGAACCTGTGGTATCCGGGTGAATCGCCTGGCGTACCCTGGACTGCACAATTCGACTTTATTCGCCCAGCTTACAAAAAGGTGTCGGACTTATGTTATGGAATTTGCCAACACGCCTACTCCGGGAATACGACGGTGGTGGATACGGCCGTTGCCGAAATTGTTGACCAGGTCAAAGCTTTTCACAAGGCGTTGGGGGCCTGGCGTAAACCGATTATTGTTTCTGAATGCAGCGTAAACCGCGCGGCAACTCCCGAGTTCCGAGCCAAAGCTTACACAAAAGCGGCCCATAAAATGAGTCGGATTCCCGGCGTGCAAGGCGTCTTTTGGTATATCTCACACTGGAATGCACCTCCCAATGAACAGGCCAACGCAGAAGGCTGGTACGGTACAGATCTGCCAGATCGCTATAAGCGTATGAACGCAGAATAAATCGATTCATTCACTTTTAACAAGGAGAAATGACATGGTTCGTTTAAATATTCCCTATCGTTCCCAGCAGGATGGCGACGCCAATGAGAACCAATCTGACTGCGGCCCAACCTGTGTGGCTATGGTTCTGAATTATTACAACATCCCGATGACGCCCAATAA
>CBDUOF010000212.1:0-9060 GCA_965368765.1 uncultured Anaerolineae bacterium
TTGTGGAGCCTGGCCAATAACGGGACGTCGGCAACAGGCTCGCAGCGAAAATCTGGTAAAGGCGGCAACGGAGGTAGAGCATCAACACGCCACCAGGTATAGGTGATGGCCAAAATATGAAAAGTCATCTCGATACATCATTGGGAAATTATCTCGCTTGCTATGCGTCTTCATAAGCCCAACGGCCGTTTGCTGCCTGAATCAATCGATCAGCCGTCGGTTTGTAAAGGCGGACCGGGATATTGGGCGTGCGCTGAAAACGAAGCTCAACCATGTTGAAGATGAAATAGTTCTTTTTGGAGCCGCTTATTTCTTCCCAGGGCACAAAGAAAGGAGAATGCCCTGGCCGGAAGAGGAACATCACCGAGAAGTAAACCCCTTCTTCATCTGCGCAGATTTTTATGACGCCCCGGTAACTGGTTGTGAAGCGCAAAATGGCGCTCTGCATCGAGAAACATTGGGCGGAGCGTGGTTCGCGGGATGGATATGATTCTGCGATGCTGCCCCAGCCGCCCAGGCGGGAAATGAGGAAAACGATGACGCTCCAAAAAAGAGGGAAAATAACGATAAAGGCGAGAATTATCAGGATGGTGGTTACTGTTTCTGAATTCATGGTTGAAACAATAGCGTGATTACGGCCGTTTGTAAACCAGTTCAGGGCAATGAGGCGGATGAGAAACGGCCGTTTCCTTTGGTCATTTTTACCTATTTGCTCAAAATAATTTTGTCACGGATTGGCATCGGCGAGTCGTACCGGGCATTTAGTTTGTAGGGTGCAGCTTGTTTTCCTATCTCTTCTTCAAGCAAAGAATAAAGAGGTTGGCGTCGCCTCATTCGATTGACAGGCTAACAGAAACATCAGCAATAATGCGCTTAGAAAAGTTAGTTTACTGACCAGATTCATATTGATACTCCAGTGAACGGCCGTATCCCCACACAAATAGTCAGTCACGCTCGTGTCACGCTAGCCCTGCAAAGTACAGTCCAATCATTTGATGAGTCGTGAGACCAGGAAATATTCCTGAAAGGAAAGCACTATGGAAGCCGTGATTAATTTCGAAATGTTAGGCTATTTAGCCTCAGTTTTTGTGGCCGTTTCATTGACAATGCGCTCACTGACCAAGCTGTGGGTAATTAACCTGATTGGTGCTCTGCTTTTTACCGCATATGGCCTTATCATCAATGCCTACCCGGTTGCCGTTGTGAACGCTTTTATCGTTCTGGTCAACATTTATTGTTTGCAGCAATCTTTTAAGGTAACGGCCGTTACCAGCCCTCAAACCCCATTAATTGCCAGCAACGACTAAAACAGATGCGGCCGTTCTGGAGTGACAATGTACCAAATGTAGTAGGTATAGACGCCCATCACCACGGCAGCCGTCCACACGGCAAACGTGGCCCACATCCAGTAGCGCAAACGGCCGATTTTGCGCGGCAATATTTTGTGGCCTGCCAGCAGGCAGTAAATAGCCAGCAGTTGCGCGACAATGCCCAAAACGGAGTGAATCACAACAACGAGATAGAAGGGTTCAAACGGCCGTTGCACAAATTCGCTTGGCACATTTTCAAAGCGTAAAGAAAGGACCATAATGGCGAAGATAAAAAAGAGATTCAGCAAAACCACTGGCGTCATAATCCAGTCGTGTAAATGATACTGTCCCCGCCGCTGGGCCACCACCGCGACGCAAATCAGCAGGTAAATAATAAGTTCACCTACCAGAGCCAAATCGGCCGCAAAATAGCTCGCTGGCACCAGAAATCCATCACCACTTAACATAAAGACCTCTCTCTTTTGGATTGTTCATCGGGTTCGTGCTGCGCATTATACGAATGGTACTGGACTAATTGCAAGCAAGGCTTTGCGCAATGGAAGCTGAGCAACGGGCAGCGTGAAAACGCTAAACATGACTCACATGAATGGGCAAATGAGGAAAACGCTTTTAGTGAGATTCGCGATGTGCTGGGCTATGCGCAGGTGCGCGATTAGAAATTAGGGAGTGGGAGTAGGGGTAACGGCCGTATCGTCACCACTCCCCTCTTCTGCAGATAGTTCTTCAGCATTCAGCGCGGCTTCCGCAGCGGCGGCGGCAGCTTCACGTGCCTCCGCTTCTCGTATAGCGCGATCCACAACATTTTCAGTATATGGCTCTTCAAAATTGAAATAATTGTAGGTAAGCTGAGCAAACTGGCGCAAAATAGGGAAGCTAAAATCATGCAGCAAAAAATCGCCGTCCGGAAAATGCAAATATTCAACAATCACATAATCCTTATTGGGTGAAAAGACAATGCCTGCATCTCCGTGGGTGACCTCGTCCCACCCATGCTTATGCGAAACGCGCACATCCTCAGGGACGCCAAAGCGAATGAGGTTGCCTTCGTCATTCAGCACCATCAAATCAATGATCGCCTGGCACTCCTGCGGGGTGATCTCGCCAGGGTAAACGGCTAAGAGCGCCCCGCCCCCATTGGCACAATGGTAAATCATCGAGAGCAACGTGCCGATCTCTTCGGCGGTGGATTGCATTGCCGTGTCTGGCTGCAGTAATAAGTTCGGCTCAGAGTTGGCAATAGTGGTGTAGGTGCTGGGTCGCGTAGAAACCGCCGGGGCTCCATAAGGAATGGCCATAAACGTATTGACCAGGCCCAACCGCGCCATCGACTCTGTCAGCAGGGCGGCGCCCTGATAGGTGTTGGCTTCACCAGCAATTTCGTGGAGCAACAAATTAGCAGAAAAGTTACTGGACTGCACGGCCGTTTCATAAAACAAACCCTGCACATATTCATTCGGCGGCCCGTCCAGCGCCCGGTACGTCTCTACAAAAATCGCGATCTTTAAAATACTCAGTCCCGAAACAGCTTCGCTGCCGTTAATGCTCAACTCCTCGCCAGTTTCTAAATCCATAATGAAGACACTGCTGACCAATCCCGCGCCATCATTGGTCATTACCTGCGTCAGCTGCGCTTCCAGTACATCCATATTTAGATCAGCCGCTTCCTGATGCTCAATCACCAATTCAACCTGGCGTTCCTCGGGAGCAGACTGGTAGAGTGCCATCTCCGCAGCGGGCAGACTGGCCTCAACATCAGTCACGTAGCCCGTTTCTCCCGGCTGATACGTGGCACCGGCTCCCAATCTTAGCTGGGGCGCAGTGGCAGGCCGGTCTAGCAAGCTGGCCACATTCTGCAGCTGGGCCTGCAGGGCCACCTGGTCATGAAATGCGATTAGGCGAATATCGGTGGCGGCAAATGAGCGTTTGACCAAATATTCCAGAAAACCTTCCCAAAATGGCAGATCCCCCCTGGCCGCCTCTGCCTGATCCAGCATGGCGTCTACGTCCAGATTAAACCCAACATCTTGAGGATTTATGTCAACTTCACTGTCCAAGTGGTACAGCGTAATGGGAGCCAGATATTGGCGAGTCAGCGCCGCGGCAGCATCATCGCGGGAAAGTCCCCCCACGTCAACGTTGGCAACGACCATACCAGTTGGCAGCTTGTCACGAACCAGGCTATATAGAAAAGCTTGGTACCCTAATATCAGCAGCCCCACAATGAGCAAAAGAATAACCAGAAATCTTTGGATTGCTTTTAACATAGCTTAGTTTGACCGGGCATCGGTTAGGTAAGGGGTCTCAAAGTTGAAGTAGTTGTAAGTGGCTCGGGATAAGTTGGCCAACAGCGGAGAACTGATTTCCCACTCTAACCAGTCTGGTTTGTATAAAAATTGGACAATCACGTAATCGCCACCGGATGAAAAGACAATACCAGCATCACCATGCGTGTCGCTAATCCAGCCGTGCCGATGGGCAACGGCCGTTTCGGGGGGAACCCCTTCTTCGATAAGGCTGCCAATCTTGTTTTGCAACATAAAAGCCAAAATTGTCTGGCACTCTGTCTGCGTCACATCTCCCTCAAAGACGGCCAGCAGCGTGCCGCCCGTGCCTTCAGCACAATAATAAAGCATCGATAGAAGCGTTCCCATATCCTCGGCAGTGGTTTGCATGTAGGGATTAGGCAGCGTACGCACTTCTTCAGCAGAATTTGCCGGCGTAGACGGCCGTGTCGTCCCTGCTGGCGGATCCGTATCGTACGGCAACGCTGCAAACGTATTGACCAGCCCCAGACGCTGTAGCGTCGCCGTTACCAACTCTGCGCCCAACTGTGGATCATCTTGCCCGGCAATAAAGCGCAGCAGCTGATTCGCACCTTCATTGCTTAAATCAGCCGACAGCGTGCTAGAGATCCAGCCAGCCTGTGTCAGCGTTGGCTCCTGATCCAATAGGCGGTAGGTTTCCAGCACAATTGGCAGCTTGAGCAAATCCATGCCCGACATGGGCATATCTGCATTAATGGCAATCTCATCCACACCCGCATTCAAATCCATTACAAACAGGCTGGCTGCCCCGCCTGTGATTTGTTCAAAATCCTGCAAGTTATTTACCAATAGGCGCGTCAGCAAGTTGATTTGGGGGCGATCCGGGCTGCTTGGCTCAACTACCAAGCGCGCTTCGCGATTGGTGGCCCGGTACAGCGCTCCTTCAATATCGGCAAAACTGGCATCAACATTCGTCACGTTACCCGTTTCACCGTATTGAAAACTAAATGTGTCGGGCACGGGTTGGGCGGGCTGCGTCGGCTGATCCATTAGGGCAGCAATATCCCCCAAAACGCGCCGCAGCGCTTCCCGATTGTGAGTTGCAGCCAATTCCACAGGCGAAACCTCGACAGGGCGACCCCATAAAAATCCCCAAAACCCAGCCCAGAAGTCTTGCTGGGTCCGTTCAATATCGGCCTGGCTCAACATGGTATCAAGATCCAGCTCAAATTCAGCGTCGGCTGGACTAATTTCAAAGCGGTCCTGACCATGAAAAATAATGATGGGCGCCTCGACGTATCGATTCGTCAAAACGTTGGTCGCTTCCGCTTTTGAGAGTCCCCCAATGTTGACCCCAGCAACGTCTAGCCCGGTGGGGTAGTTGCCCCGCAGGCTAGCGTACTGAAACAGCTTTATTAAAAGGAAAATGGAAGTGATGACCAGAATGGAGACCGTAAACCACTGGCCTGCCCCTGGAGATGAACGACGATTCATGCTATGGAGTGTTCTCCTTTATCCAATATCCATCCGAAGGGCAAGACGCTCATTTACACACCCTCAACTGCGCCTGCTCAACGGCTCTCGCATTTACCCAACTTGCCGATAGGTTTGCACAGCAGCGGCAATGGCCAGTCGAGTATGCTTGCTTAAAGGGACAGGCAACGCGTCGTGCGGAAACCAGCGTGCTTCGATGATCTCGTGGCTTAGCTGCGGTTCGCCACCATTTATCTGTGCCAAATAAGCAATGCCAATATGTGGCGGCGTTAAGTTGTGCTGTACCGTGACGGCAGGGCCTAATACGGCCGTTAATCCCGTCTCTTCCCTCAATTCTCGCAAAGCACCTGCGGCTGGCGCTTCATTTCGCTTTAACCAACCGCCCGGCAAGCCCCACTCCCAATGCGGATGATATACATGCCGCAGCAAAAAAACTTCTTCCGCCTCATTGATTGCCACGACGGCGACACCCACCCGCTGCCGGGGGACGACTAGTTTGACGATGGTGCTCATGGCAACCTGGATCATTGGAACTTGAACCAGCCTGGCTACTTTGGTTTTCCACATCTGCTTCCTAAAGAAAGCCACAGTTCATTTGTGGAAAAGGAACAAGTTAATGTGACTTACAGTTAGGAGAAAGGGTCTACCTGCGGTAGGCAATTTAAGAAACAAGACCTTTTCTCCACATATTTTCGTGCAATTTTAACAGCAGCGCAGTATAACAAAAACTGAATGAATCGTCAGATTTAGTCTGGTAAAAACGGGAAACGCTAGCCTGCTATTTACCTGCCGTTTAGCCCATTCTCATCTAAAATACCGTATCCATTTGCGCGAAACTTTCAGTGCGTCATGACGTATAGGCGAATAGTTCAACAAAAACGGCGTTGCAACAAACAAGATGGGGTAACGCTTTGTACGGAGGCAATATGTCTGAAAACAACTTAACTCGCAGCGAAACAGACAAAATGATCGCCGGCGTTTGCGGCGGCCTGGCTGAATATCTAAATTTAGACCCTGTTTGGGTACGCTTGCTATTTGTGCTTTTACTCTTTGCCAGCGGCATTGGCGCACCGATTTACCTAGTTCTGTGGGTCATCATGCCGCGCGAGGCGGTGGCGGGTGAGCCAGGTAACGCTGTGCTGCAGGACAATTTTGAGGATTTGAGTCAGACAGTTTCAGACAAAATGGGCAAGCTTAGTCGTCCCGGTACGGTTGGTACCATGCTTATTTTATTTGGCGTTTACTTTTTATTCTCACAGTTTGGCTGGCTGAACGGGGCGCTCTTTTGGCCGATTGTCATTATTGGCATTGGGGCTTACATGCTGATGCGTCGTGAAGCGTAACGGTAACGAATGACTGATTTAGAATAGGGAACGGCCGTCTGGTGCAGACGGCCGTTTTTTTATGAGGAGCGGCGGAAAGTGGCACCTAAGGCACGTAAACCTGGCCGTGTTTTAGACAAATCTTCCGCAGATGCTGGCACCGATGCTTTTGGTTCCACCACAATTGGTAGAATAATGGTAAAAGTTGTGCCTTCTCCGACCTGGCTTACGACATCAATATTGCCACCGTGTGCCTGGGCAATCCATTTGGCAATGGCTAACCCCAGCCCAGCGCCACCTTGCCTCGCCTGGCTGCGCGCCCGCGCCTTGTCCACCCGATAAAAACGGTCAAAAATATAGGGCAAATCTTCAGCCGGAATCCCCATACCTGTGTCGCTAATGCGCAGATAAGCCCAGCCGTTCTTTTTAGAGAGATTTACGTCGACTGTACCGCCATCAGGCGTATACTTTATGGCGTTGCTGATCAGGTTCAACAGCAGCTGCTTTAGGCGATCCACATCCCCCATAATGCAAACTTGATCAACTTCAGTCACCTTCACGTCTACCGATTTTTCCAGCAGTCGAACCTGCCGATACACTTCAAACAGCAAGTTGTCCAGTTCCACTTTTTGTTTTTCCAACGGCAAGCCACCTGCATCCGCACGGGCCAGCAAAAGCAGATCGCCTACCAACCGGGTCATGCGTTCAATCTCTTCCTGAATAATCCCCAGGGATTCAGGGTCGGCATCCCCCATGCGCCGCATGAGATCCACATTGCCGCGAATAGCCGTAAGCGGCGTGCGCAGCTCGTGCGAAACATCAGCCAACAGCCGTTGTTGGGTCTGAAACAATCGCTCGAGCCGCTCCAGCAGCTGATTAAACGAGCGGGCCAGCACCCCAATTTCATCCGTGCGCTCCGTGTTGGGCACGCGGCGGCTCAGATCATCGGCATTGGTGATTTGGCGCGCGACAGCCGCCATTTCTTCCAGGGGTTTAAAGGAGCTTGGCGTAAGGAGTACTGCCAAAAAGAGGGAAGCCGTCGCCCCGGCAAAGCCCACAAACAGGGCAATTACCAAGAAGCGGTTGAAGCTTTCTATGCTGTCTACGAGCCGCCCCACCTGCAAGTAGCCAACCAGCCTGCCATCCACGTAAAATGGATCTGTATAGACGCGCAGTGTGCTGTCACCGCGCGTGACATAGTTTAATGTTTCAGTCTCATTTAAACCGTTGACATCAAGTGGCACCGCCAACTGTGGGCTCAGGTTTTGGGAACGTAACCGAATATTTCCCTCTGAATCAAACAGCATAAAAAAGGAAGCGGCCGTTTCCAGATTGTCTACCTCTTCATCAAATTCAGCGCGAAACGTGCCATCTCGCGAAATGAGCAAGCTTGTCGATTGAAACTCGGCCGAGAGCTGCATCAAGTCTTCATCTACTTCACGATTTATCTGGTTACGCGGCAGCAGATAGACGATGGCGGCAAACAAGACGAATGCCACCATGAAAATTGACGTATAGACAAAGAGAAGACGGTTCTGAATTGACAAAAGATTATGACTCTTCGCGCAGAACGTAGCCAATGCCGCGCACGGTATGGATCAGACGCGGCAGATCTCCTTCCTCAGTTTTTTGGCGTAAGTAACGCACATACACTTCGATAATGTTGCTCTCGCCGCCGAAATCGTAATTCCACACGCGATCAAAGATAAGGTCGCGCGTGAGCACCTGGCGTGGATGACGCATGAAAAGCTCTAGAAGTTCATACTCTTTGGCGGTCAGATCAAAGATACGGCCGTCGCGCACGCCTTGCCGCGTCCCCGTGTCTAATTCCAGATTAGCAAAGCGATACACTTGCGGTTGGTTTGGCTGGGAACGACGCAGCAAGGCACGTACCCGAGCCATCAGTTCATCAAAAGCAAATGGCTTCACCAAGTAATCGTCTGCGCCGGCGTCTAGCCCGGTGACCCGATCTTCAATTGTTTCCTTGGCGGTCAACATCAGAATAGGCAAATCGCTGACGGCCCTCAGGCGACGGCACACCTCAATGCCATCCATGCCGGGCAACATAAGGTCTAGCAGCACCAGATCGGGCGGGTTTTCACGAGCCAAATCCAGCCCGGTTTGTCCATCAGCGGCCGTATCCACACGGTAACCTTCAAAGCTCAGGCCCCGCTGTAGAAATTGGCGAATACGTTCTTCATCTTCAATCACAAGAATACGAACGGTCATAGTGTCCTCCAAAATTATTCACACACCCGATCCTGATAATAAGAAAGAACCGTCGGTGCGAAGCTGTTTTTAAGAAATGAATTGTAAAAGCGACGCTGGTTTCGCACAAAAACAGGTTGTCTGTTTGGTGATGGCAAGGATACAATGGTTGGCGGGAAGATGGAATAAATCAATTCGCCGACTACTGCCTACTATTTCAATGGCAAAACGGTGCTTTTTATTTCTAATTAATGATAGTAACAAATGAATGAACCAGCCGTCTACAAATGCGACTGTTTCCTAATCTCTCATCTATATTGATGATTATTATAACCTGCTTTTATGTAAAATGAGTGCACTGCCGCGGATCTCTGCCTAGAAGTGCAGCTTTTTAGCGGGTCTGGAGTATATCAATGGATGCCATTTTGCAGTTCGGTTTGG
>CBDUOF010000213.1:0-9052 GCA_965368765.1 uncultured Anaerolineae bacterium
CTATTTCCAACGGCACCACCACCTGTTCAAGCAGCAACCCAAAACTGTGCGCCCGCACGGCCCAGGCTGTATCTAACCGCGGGGGACGCAAATAGCACAGCAAAAAAGATGACTCTGCGCCCTTTTCCGCAACAAATGGCAATGCCTGGTAAAATGTGGAATCCTCACTGCCGCGTGCTTCACTGCGGCGCACGGCTTCATATTCCTGGCGAAACTGCGCCAGTGCCGCTGCCCGTTCCTGCGGCAAAAACCGCCAAATGCCGGCTTTATAACGAAATGTTAGCCCGTCGGCGGCGCAAGCCAGGCCGCCGCGCGCTTCCCGGACTAGCGCGCCTTGGCAAACAGGGCAGGCAAAAACAAATGGGTTGCGCTGGCTCCCCTCAAGCCCGTCTGCGCTGGATGGAGGTAGGGAAGTGCGCGTGGTCGCTGCATCTGAACTGTTTTCAGGCATCTGATAGATACCTGGCTGTCAACACAAAAAAATCACCTATGCGGTTGAACAGCGGTCTATGACTTAAGAAATCATCCAGGTGAACCAAGCTGCGGAATAAACGCGGATGCTGGCGGGCAAACTTGTCATTGTCCGCAGTGGGGGTCACGACTGACAAGCCACGCAATTCCAACAGCTCAAAGGCTGGCCCCAGCGCTTGCTGGACCTGGCCCGGGGTAAAATAAGTGGTCTGGAACGTCACGCCCTCCACCTTTGCCCGGACGCCACCACGGCGCAGTCGGCGGGTGGCAACGCGCCAATCTTTGGGCAACAGCGCCAGCTCCCAGGGGCAGATCGGCGGCATGATCACCCAGGTTAGAATCGCCCCGGGACGCAGCAAGTTTGGCAGATGGCAGGTAACGGCCGTTAAATCCTCCACACAGTTCAAGCCGCCAAAATTAGAAAATATGGCGTCAAATGGCCCCCCAATCACCTGGTCTAGGTCCGTGAATGAGCAGAGCTGCGTTGAGAAACGGCCATCCAGTGCCAACTGTGCTTTCTTGTTCACCATCTGGGCAACCATGCCTGGCGCGATATCGGTGGCATGCACGCAGTAACCCCGCTTAATCAGCGCCACCGCATCCAGCCCTGTGCCCGCATTCAGTTCCAATATGTGGCTGCCAGCAGCTGTCCGGCGGCTCAACTGGTCATACACTTTTTGCCGCATCCTCGTTAAATTTTCATGATCCTGCCCAAACGCATCATACACGCCCGCCTTACGCGAGAAAGCCGCAGCAACTTGCGAAAGCTGGTTGCTGGAGCCTGAAGATTGAAGATTGGAGGGTAGAGACTGCCCACGTCTCTCTTGCCACTTTTTACTTCTCACTTATCACTCCGCCCGGCTGCGGACTCGGCTGGGCCGATTCCGCCAGCGGCATATGCGGCAGTAAATCCTGTGGCTGTGCGGCGTCTGCCAGCCGATTTAGCCGCCAGCGGGCCACCGGCAGCGTCACCCAACGATAAGCAATCGCGGCTAATTCGCGCAGGTGTGCCAGCCGCCACTTCGTTGGCTCTGGGCCAACCTGTCGCAGCCGCAGCCAGCCTCGCCGCGCCCGAAACTCTTTGTGCACGACCGTATGCAACTGTCGATAAAACTCAGTTGGGAATGCACCCTGATACATCATCGCCAAATCGGCCGAGTCAACCCAGTTTTGCCGCGTCCCCAGCTGGTTTGCCACCCGCTCATGAAAACGCGTTCCCGGCAGCGGGTAGCTTACCGAAATCCCGATGTCGTCGGGTAAACAGTCACGTACCAACTGCAGCGTTTGCTCGATATCAGCCCGGGTTTCGCCGGGATAGCCAAATTGCAGGAAGAAACCAACCCTGACCCCTGCTGCCTTTAGCTGTTGGGTTGCCTGGCGGATTTGCGCTACGGTCGTGCCTTTTTCCATGGCATCCAAAATCTTCTGTGAGCCAGACTCTGCCCCAAGCCAAATAATATCGCAGCCAGCTTCTTTTAGGGCAGAGACATTGTCCGCCTGGCGCACAATCAAATCTGCCCGACTCAGGCACTTGAACGGCAAGTTGACCTGCTCCGCGGCCACTTCAGCCGCAAACTCGGGCCACCAACCAGGCTTTAGCCCCAGAATATCATCCACAAACCAGATGTGATCAGGCTGATAGGTTTCCTGCAGCCAGCGCATCTCAGCCGCGACATCATGCGGGGTACGAACGTTGTATCGCTGTCCCCAAATCGGTTTGGCGCACCAATTGCAGTGATAGGGGCAGCCCCGCGTTGTCACCAGGTTCATTGAGTAATAACCATGCCGCGTCAGCCAGATTTGACGGTATTTTTCCACATCGACCAAATCCCAGGCGGGCCAAGGAAGCGCATCGATATCGCGCAAGACGGGTCGGCGCGGATTTTGGCACAACTGGGCACCCTCTTTGTAAGCCAAACCCACTATTTGCGAGAATGGCGCTGCGGAACGGCCGTCTAACACCTCCAGCAGTTCCACCAAGGTCTCCTCTCCTTCGCCGAGCAGCACAAAATCGGCCCCTGCTTGCAGATATGCTTCCGCGTGATCGCTGGCATCGGAACCGCAAAGAATTACCGTACAGCCCTGCGCTTTGGCCATCTTGACCATGGCAAACGCGGCGTCACGCATGGCCAGGAGGCACATTTTTGAAAGGTAATTGAAGCTGTCTTCATAAATAATGGCAAAGCGGGGCAGATGCTGCACCAAAGCAGCTTGCCACTCCGCTTCGGATTCTGCCAGCATGGCATCAAACAGGGCAACCGTGAAGCCCTGCTGCCGCGCCACGCTGGCGGCGTAAAGCGTGCCCAGCGGCGGGTACGGCTGCATCGCCTGCCACAGCTTGGGATCAAATTTCAGATAGTAGGATTGACCAAAAAGAATATCAGACATGACGATTACTTATTTGTGATTGAGGCGTGACGTTTTTAGGCGGTGGTGATAGGCAGACAGGGTGCGCTCCTGATGGGATTGGAAATGACCCTTGCAAATGGTGGCCGAAAAGTTGCTCTCGCTGCTGCCATTTTGCTGCAGCTTGAGTTTATCAATTTTGCGCCGTTGTTCCCACTGCTCCAGCCAATTGCCAAGCCGCGTACGGAGCGTCAGTTCAGTCAAACGCTGCGGCCAGCGGGTGTGTTGCTCCGTTTCCACCGCCCCCCATTGAAGGGGTGGGGCACCCGACGCATTGGGCATGAATTGGCCAACCCAACGATTTTTTTGGCGCAGGCGTTGGTAAACGGAGTGGCCGAACAGCGGAACCATTTGGGCGATTTCGCGGGCAGTATAAATATTCTGTTCTGGCAAGGCCACGGCAGATTCCGTTACAAAGTAGTTGGGGCAGAGCAGCACGTTGCGCCGTGCCGCCAGCCGCACTACACCAACCGTTAGCGCGCGGGTCAGCCATAAACGGCCGTTTTCCGTCACAATAAAATAATCGATATCGGCCGCCTCGGTTACGTTGTTCATTGCCAGCGAGCCCGTCACCGCGACCAGCCGTACAAAAGGAAGCTGCGAAATGAGACGGCCGTATCGAATCGCTTCTGGCCACAGTGCCTGGGCGCGCCGCATACGCGCTCGGCGAACGGCAACAATCGCTTCCCGTTCTGGCAAACAAAAATAGCCTTCCTGCTGGCTCAGATGGGCGGCCAGTGTGGCACTGCCGACCAATGCCTGAGCGACCTCGCGGGCAGTGGCAGCAACGCCGTCCAGGTAGCGATGAATCTCAACGGCCGTTAATGGATAATCAAATAAATCGACATAGGCCACGGTGCGCCAGATTGCCTGCTCTAGCTTGGTGAGGGCGGTAGGTGGGGCAAGGTTCATGATCTGCTCCTCGGGTAAACGCGCCATTGCGCTGCCGCCAGTCCCCACAGGACGGCTCCCTTGGGCAAGAACAAGGACGGCTCGGGATGAATTATGGCAAATAGGATGAGGGCCATCCAGACGGCCGTTCCCGATTTGTGTGCGGCTGAACGGCCGTATCGCCAGAGCGGCCACAGCCAGAAGATGAGCCACAGCGCCAGCCCCAACAGCCCCAGCTCTGCCCCGATGAGCAAAGGAACATTGTGCACCACACCGGCATCCGTTTGCAAAACCGCTGCGGCTGGGAGATATTGCCCCAGGCCCACACCAAGAAACGGCCGTTGGCCAATAAGCTCCAGCGCCAGGGAGGTATCTCGCTGACGCTCCATCAAAGATCGGCTTTCCAACGGAGTATCCAGGGCAAACAGCCGCCCCGTTAGCACATCCCCAAAGGACAGCATAAAAAATAGTAGCCCGGCGGCCAAAATGGCTGTTGGCACAACCAGTTCACGCCGCATTGCCGTCACTTTTCCACGATGACCCACCAGTGCGGTGATTGCGCCACCCAGCAACAGCCCCAGCCACGCCGCGCGCGACAAACAAACCAGAAGGCCAGCCGCACCCGCCGTCAGGCTCAGCCAAAAGAGCCAGCGCTGCCAGCCCACTGCGTGCGGCCGCTTTGGCCAAATGAGCAAACACAATGTCATTAGCAGTAGGCCAAGCTGGTTGGGATGACTGTTTAGGCCATAAGCGCGCAGCCAGTGTTGCCCTGCGCGCTGCGCAACGCTTGTCCCTTCCACCAACAAATCAAGCGTTGGCTCACCCAGCCAGGCCAGGCCCAGCTGCCGTTGCAGCATAAATTGAGCCACGCCTACCGCGCCCTGCACCAGCAGCACCAGCGCCAACACAAGCCACAGTCGGGTTTGATGCCAGCGGGGATTGTTGACCAGAAATAGGTAAGTAAGCCAGCATAGGCCGAGCATGGCCACAACGGACAGTGTCGCACCCGTCAGTCGAAGCAGCACCAGGACGGAAAATGCGAAGAGCGGTCCAGTGACCGTCGTTTGCCCCAAGCCATATCTTGTCAAGAATTGTCCGGAAAGCTTCGCACTACTTTCTCCGGCGCGCACCCTCTGCAAACGTTGCTGACGCATCCCCAGCCACCAGCCAACCACCACGACAATTGGCAGCAGCGCCAGGACGCCAATTTGCCAGCCGAAGTTCGAAACGGCCGTTGGCAACGGCAGTGGCAGTGGCAGCCAGGCAAACGGCCCGCCCTCATCCGGCGCGTGGCTTACCAGCAGTAAAAAAAGCATCAGCCCAAACGCCAATTGGCTCACACGTCGCAGCATCACGGATTGTGGCTCCCTTGCAGCACGTGTTCATAAACAACGGCCGTTTCCCGTGCCGCTCGCTCCCAGGAATAGCCTTGCGCGCGGACCAAACCATGCTGACGCAGATGAGCCCTTCTTGCTGCATCGGTCAACAAGCAGGCCAATCCATCGGCAATCGCCTCCACCTCGTGTGGATCGACCAGGTGAGCCGCCTCGCCACAGATTTCTGCCATTGCCGAATCATGGCTCGTCAGCACGGGCGTACCACAGGCCATCGCCTCCAGCGGCGGCAAGCCAAACCCTTCATACAGTGAGGGAAATGCAAAAACAGTCGCCAGGGAATATATTCCGGGCAAATCCTCCTGCGGCACGTACCCTAAACTTTGAACCAATCCCTGCAATCCCAACGCTTCTATCTCTTTCTCCAATGACCCGTTCACCAGCCAACCATTTGGCCCCACCAGCACCAGCTGCGTTTTGCAACCCCGCTTGCGCACGTTGGCCACCGCGCCAATCAGCCGCTTAAGATTCTTGCGCGGTTCAACGGTTCCCACAAACAAAATGAAATTGTCCGGTAGATTATATTTGGCTTGCACCTGGCGGCGCTGCATGGGATCAGCCAGCGGCCGAAACCCATCCGGTGCCGCTTCGTGAATAACGTGTATTTTCTCCGCAGGCAGCTGTAAAACCCGAATTAAATCCTGGCGGGCGTGGTGCGACACGGTGATAACGGCCGTTGCCCGGCGTGCCACCAGGGGCAGCAGCACGCGTAAAGCCAGCAGGCGACTACGCGGATGATGCTGGCTGTGCAAGAACAGTGAGGCATCATGAATCGTAATAACAGACGGGGTACCGAGGCATAGCGGCGCCGTGTTGTTGGGAAAATGGCATAAATCTGGCTGCTGCTGGCGGATGATGCGCGGCAGCATCAGCTGCATCCAAACAAATCGGCTAAGCCCAAACTTATCAACGACGGGCAGCATACGCGACAACTCTCTCTCCAGCGGCTGCAGCGTTCGATTACTGAAGAGTAAATATTCCCACGCAGGGCGATGCGCCACCAAATGAGCCAGCAGCCGCCCGGTGTAATGCCCGACTCCAGAGCGCTGTCCCAATAATGGCGTGCCATCAAAACCAATTCGCATTCAATCTCCTTGGAAAACAGAACGCCAACAAACGTGAATACACATTAACCAGCTTTGGGTCAATCTGTGAAGGCTTCAGGCTCTGCTCCCCTCGCGCCTGCCACCAAAGGCCAACAAGCAGCCAAAAAAGTAGACCTGTGCTGTTGAAGAGCAAAAAGAAATCGAGCAAACCGTGAATTAAGAAGGCGAGCAGCCCGGCCAAGATTGCCACCAGCCAGGCGTCTACCGCTGGTTGGCGCAAAATGCGCCAGGCCCAGGCCCCTTCCCAGGCCAGCCAGCCAAAGAAAGGCAGCGCGGCCAACAATCCCCCGCCAACCAAAAACTCCAGGTACCAGTTGTTGGCATGGATCGTTTCATTCCAGCTGTCAGCGTCCAGAAAACGGCCGTAAAGCAAGCGAAAATTATCCAGGCCACTGCCCAGAAACGGCCGTTCCAAAATCATCTGTAAGGCCACGCGCCACAATGTGCTGCGGTCTGGAATGGGCAGTTCATACGCCCAGGCCGGAACGGCCGTCTCCGGCTCGGGGAAGGGCGACCGCCTGTCCGAAGGCAGCACCCGAACCGCACTCGTGGCAAATACACCACTCTTGGCACCAAACCAGGTGATCTGCTCATGCACTACGTCCCAAATAAGCGTATATTCTCCTGGGGTAGAGGGCGCGCGTAACGGAACGCTTAACGACATAGTTTCTCCCGGGACGATGGGTTGGGCAAATGGCCAGCGCGGCTCGGCGAACTGCAGGCGACTCTCGTTTTCAATCCAGCGACCGCCCAGATTGATCGGCTCAGCGCGATTGCTGGACCAGGTCAGTGCACCCAGGTTCGACACCGTAATCGGCACCTGCTGAATTTCGTTGGCAGCGATGGTAAGGGTGGGCGGCACTTGCCAACCAGTAGCGTACCATCCATTGTCTCCCTCGCTGGCAAAGCGCAATCGAAATACGTCGCTAACAACCGTGTTGAAAACAAACATCAGGCCGACCAGCCCCGTCAGCCACAGCCAGGGGCGCGCAACGACCTGCCGCCAGCCCAGTGCCAGGGCCATTGTGCCAGCCACCGCACCAATCGTCACAAAGCTGGCCCGGCTCAACGTCTGGAAGCTCGCCTGAAGCAAAAGGATTAATGCCACGACCACAAGAAGGCCAACGGCCGTTTTCCTCGAGCGTTGCCACCACAGCCAGCCAGCCACCAGCAGCAGCGGCACAGCAACCTCTATGAGCATCGCAGCGTGATTGGCGTAATCCAACGGGCCAGTAAGGCGCAAATATTCCCCCGTGACGGTGATGCCGCCGCGCAGCGCCGCCAGCCAGCCAAATTCGCGTCCCAGCCATACCTCAGCCAAACCGATCGTGGCGACGATCAAACCGCTGACCAGCAGCGCTTCCAGCAAGCGTCTCCGTTGCCTGGCTTGCCGCACCAAAACGGGCGTCGCCACGGCCAGGGCCACGCCGCTCATCAACCGCAGCGCAGCTTTTGTGGCGTTGCCATTTTGCTCGGGTGCAAAGACGGCCGTTAGCAAAAACAGTCCAACTGACGCCAACAGCAGCCAGCGCGACTTTGGCGCGATAGGGAACGGCCGTTCCCGCCACCACACAAACGCCGCCGTCAGCAAAACCAGTCCCAACAGCAACTCCACATTTGTCACCGACAGCGGTCCAACTACCAACAGCGGCCTATCCAGCTCAAATGGCAAAGATAAAGCCAACAGGAACAGCAGCACCCGGCCAATTTGGCGCAAAGGGTCTGAGATCAGTTGGTTTATAGTCGATATCTTCATAAATCGGGCCCAGCAGTGCGGCGGCGGATTGTAGTCGCCCCCGGCAATGCTGTCTACTTTTACGCAGCAGTGCCTTGCTTAGATCTATATTGGAGTCATATTGCCAACCGGTTGCTCCATCTGGCTTTGTTGAACCCTCACACCTGGTTTACAATTTTGGCAATGTTCAGTCGCATCAATCATCCTGTTATTCCAGCAATGGTTACGGCCGTTTGCGCCTTCATCTTCCTGTTACTAACCCTCAACCAGCGTCATCCTGGCGCCTTCCCTCATGCCGGGTCACTATTTGTCAATGCCGGGCAAGCACCCGCAGATCTCCTGATTTTAACCGAATCAGCCGGGTATGACGGCCAATTTTATTATCGTCTTGCGCTTGACCCACTTACCCGTAAACAGACCGATTTTGGCATTGAAATCGACAATCTCCGCTACCGCCAACAGCGCATCTTGTACCCGCTGCTGGCCTGGCTATTTTCTTTTGGCAGTCCACCGCTCGTTGCCAACGCGCTCATATTGGTAAATTTTTTGGCATTGGTAACGATTGGCTATGTGGCAGGACTGTTTGCCAAAAACAGCCATCGCCACGCGCTGTGGGGCCTGGCCTTCAGCCTCTATCCCGGATTTTTACTCTCGCTAAGCCGAGATTTAGCCGAAATTACGGAAGCGGCGCTGGTGCTGGCTGGGCTGGTTTTTGTTGCGCAAAAGCGCAACTCGCTTGCCGCAGCGCTCTTATCGTTGGCAATTCTGGCCAAGGAAACAGCCTTATTAACGGCCGTTTCCCTTCTCGCGCAAAGAAAATATTGGCGACTCACCCTGCTGCCTGTGGTCACATTTGCCGGTTGGCAACTTATTTTGAATGAATGGTGGGGGGACTCTCTGCAAACATCAATCGTCCTCAATTTCGGCTGGCCACTGCTGGGCATTTTACAAGGATTTACGCTGGCCAACGATGAAACGCGCTGGCTGATTGAAGTGAGTTTATTGGCGGTTTTCTTTGGCTGCGTTTTATTCTCGCTGCAAACATCAGA
>CBDUOF010000214.1:0-9033 GCA_965368765.1 uncultured Anaerolineae bacterium
CGGGATTTGCCAGCTGGTGGAGCGAGGGCTGGCGGCACGATCAGAATCCGTTACGGTGCAGGTGGCCTACGATGGAGAAAGCGGTCTAAACGTCATGCGCCAGAAGCCGCCTGACTTGCTGTTGCTGGACTTGATCATGCCGGGAATGAACGGCCGTCTGGTGTTTGAGGCGATGCAGCAAGATGAGCGATTGGCTCACATACCCGTCATTTTGCTTACGGCCACTGATTACCTCAATGAGCAATTTATGACTAAGAGCAGCTCCCTCACTGTTTATCGCTCAGAAATGCTCCAGCCTGTTGAGCTTCTGCAATGCATCCAGCCAATCTTGAAAACATTAAAGCCTCGCTATGGCAATCTGGCGGCGGATAAAGCATTGGCCACGTCGCCTCTGGAAGCTTCAGAATGAGCGAAGCAGCTATGTCACAGCCACCTCAGGATTTTGTTGACGGCGTAAAGTTGGCGCTGGAGCATTTGTATGATTTTGCCTTTTTACAGCGTTTGCCCCTGGCCCAACAGCTGGCCAACAGCACAACGCAAACTGGCCAGACCCTGGGTCATCATTTGCGTCGTGAACTTATTAAAGCGGTTGAGGCCCTGAGCCCAGAGATGGGTGCGGCGGCCCATACTCCCGACATGCGTCAATACAATTTGTTGCAGCTGCATTATGTGGAGGGATTAACCGTGCAGGAAGTTGGTTTGCGCCTGGGACTTTCTACGCGGCAGACACATCGCTCTTTGCGAAAGGCGGAGGCAAGTGTGGCAACAATTTTATGGGTCGGCATGCAGTCATTACAGGTTGAAAAATCGGCTGCGCAACTTTCCTCGGTGCAGGCCGAGATTGCTCAACTGGAAACAAATTTGCCGCCGACAGATTTGCTGTTGTTGCTTGAATTGGCCCAAAAAGCGGTAGCCCCGCTGGCGCAAGCGCGTGGCGTCACTTTTGAATGGAAAAAGCCCGTGCCGCAGATGATGGTGGCGGTGGATACGGCCGTTTCCCGTCAGCTCCTTGTGAGTATTCTTAGCTATTTGATCCAAGCGACTGAGCAACAAACAATCACGGTTTATGCTGAATTGGGAGCGGACATGGCACTGCTGTCACTTGCATTTCCCACAGCCAAACCATTGGCGCACGACGTTGCCGCTGACAAGGTGATTGCGCCGTTGGCTAAGCGCCTGGGCTGGCAGATGACGAGCACGGCGGAGCGGAACGGCCGTTACCAGCTCCAGATAAAAATTCCGCTGTATGGCCCCGTGGTGCTTGTTGTAGATGACAATCAGGGATTAGTGGAGCTGCTGGAGCGCTATCTAACGGGACACAACTGCCGCGTCATTGCCGCAAACAGCGGGGCAGCAGGGCTGGCTGTACTTAATCACACCACACCCGACGCCATTATTCTCGATGCCATGATGCCAGACATAAGTGGTTGGGATGTGCTGCAAACGATACGAACACGGGCAGAAACGGCCGGTACTCCCGTTATCATCTGCTCCGTTTTTAATGACCCCGAACTGGCCTATGCCCTGGGCGCCTCCTACTTCATCTCCAAGCCAGTCAGCCGCGACCAAATTCTGACGGCTTTGCGTCAGTTGGATATCGTTTAAATGGCGATGAAAGCGGCCGTTACTGGTTGAACATGATTATTCCTACGTTCAAAAGAATTTACGAAGTGGAAGATACATGGATGTCACATGCGTGTCACATAGTTGGCTCAAAAGCCTTGAAGCGACCCCTCTCCTTTTGTTATAGTTGCCGAACTTCTTGCATGTGGGCAACCATCTTCACGCCCACCACCGCAACCTATTTCATTATTTACCCATAGACATGAGGAGAGAATATGTCACGTAAATACACCCCCTTTATTTTGTTGCTCCTGTTGGCCATGCTTTTGGCCGCCTGTGGAGGTTCCGCCGATGAACCAGCCACGGATGAAACGGATACTGCAGCCGAGAGTGGCAGTGAAGCGGCCACTGACGAAGAAGCCATGGATGAAGAAATGGCCGATGAAGAGATGGCCGATGAAGAGATGGCTCAATCCGTTGAGGTCTTCTCCTGGTGGACCGGTGGTGGTGAAGCAGCCGGTTTAGATGCGATGATCGAAGTATTTGCCGAAAAATACCCCGACATCGCCTTTGAAAATGCGGCCGTTGCCGGTGGTGCTGGTACCAATGCACGCGCCGTCTTGGCCACCCGTCTACAAGCAGGCGATGCACCCGACAGCTGGCAAGGTCACGCTGGTCAGGAACTCATCGGCACCTACGTCGCAGCTGATCAACTGGAACCGGTCAACTTCCTCTTTGAGGAAAATGGCTGGCTGGACGTTATGCCCGAAACGCTGATCCCCCTGATCTCACAGGAAGGCAACATCTATTCTGTGCCGGTAAACATCCATCGCGCCAACGTATTGTGGTACAACCCTACCATTTTGGCCGATAATGGCATTGAAGCACCTGCCTCTTTAGCTGACTGGTTTACCGCTATGGATGCGCTGCAGGCCGCCGGTATGGATGCCCCGCTGGCCATGGGTGAGCAGTGGACCGCCTTGCACCTTTTTGAGACAGTCCTGCTGGCTTCTTTGGGCCCGGATGCGTACGAAGCGTTGTGGGATGGTTCTGGTGATTGGGGCAGTGCTGACGTAACGGCCGCTTTGGAAGATTTCGCCAAAGTATTGACCTACACCAACAGCGACGCCTCCGCCCTGAGCTGGCAAGATGCAGCCCAGCTGGTCGTGAATGGCGACGCCGCCTTCAACGTGATGGGCGACTGGGCCGAAGGTTACTTCCGTGAAATTGGCTTCGAACCGAACAGTGGCTACGGCTGGGCAGCTGTGCCCGGAACCGATGGCAACTTCCAGTTCCTGTCTGACAGCTTCGTGCTGCCCAAGGGTGCACCGCACCGCGATGCGGCTATTGCCTGGCTGACGGTAGCTGGCTCCATTGAAGGGCAAGACGCCTTCAACCCGGTGAAAGGTTCCATTCCCGCTCGCAGCGATGCCGACCGTGGCCTTTACGGCGAGTACCTACTCTCTGCCATGGATGACTGGTCCAGCAACCGCGTGGTTGGCAGCCTCACCCACGGTGTGGTGGCCAACGATGCCTGGAAATCTGAGATTGATACGGCTTTGGGACTGTTCCTGGCTGACGGCAGCGTAGAAAACTTCCAATCTGCACTGGTAACGACGTGTGCTGCTTCTGGCCCGTGCCAATAAGCTAACCTGATGTTGCACTGGGGTAGGTACAGATAACAACTGTGCCTGCCCCTTTTTTTTGAGAAGAAGAAAATATAAGGAGGCACAGTGCGCTATAACAAAGACAAAGTGCTCGCCGTTGCCCTGGTTTCCCCCTCAATATTAGCGGTTTTCATTTTTGTTTATGGCTTCATTGCCTGGTCGGGGCGGGTTTCGCTGAGTCAATGGGTGGGTTTGTTGCCAAATTATGAGTGGGCGGGGTTTGCCAACTATGCCAACTTGCTACAAGATGCTCGCTTCCAAATTGATATTCGTAATACGGTTATCTTTACGGTTCTGTTTGTTGGAGGCTCGCTGCTGTTTGGATTAGGTTTGGCGATTTTGCTGGACCAGGGATTGCGTGGCGAATCATTCTTTCGCAGCCTTTTTCTTTTTCCTATGGCAATCTCATTTATTGTGACAGGGGTTGTCTGGCGTTGGCTCATGAACCCGGCCACCGGCAGCCGCATTAGTGGACTTAATTTATTGTTTGATAATTTGGGCCTTGACTTCTTGATAAGCCGCTGGCACACAACGCCACAGTGGGGCATTGCGGCTATCGCAATTCCGGCCATCTGGCAGATGTCTGGATATACCATGGCGCTATATTTGGGCGGTTTGCGCGCGATTCCTGAATCCATTCGGGAAGCAGCCCGGGTTGATGGTGCCACTGAATTTCAGATTTATCGCTACCAGATTATGCCTATGTTACGGCCGATTACGCTCAGCGCCATGATTATCTTGGGACATATCTCCCTGAAGGTATTTGATTTAATTGTCGCGATGGCGGGCAAACAGGTGGCGCTGGACGTGCCGGCGATTTACATGTGGACGACGACCTTTGACGGTAATTTCTATAATCGTGGGGCGGCGATTGGCATGATGCTGCTGCTGAGCGTGGCGGTGCTGGTGATTCCTTATTTGCGCTACACATTACGGTCGGAGGCAAAAGTATGACGACGTTAACACCCCCTCGCCGCGAAAGAAAGAGCCAAAAACGATTGCTGCTGTACATCCCGCTGCTGCTGGCAACCGCGTTTTACCTTATTCCCCTGTACTTGATGTTGAATACGGGATTCAAGAGCTTTGCCGAAGTGGATTTGCAAACGATGTGGCGTCTACCGTCGGGTCTGCACTTCGATAATTTTACGGCCGCTTTTGAAAATTTAGCACCTTCACTCTGGAACAGCATACGCTTGGTGATTCCAGCCGCGTTTATCTCTTCCGTTTTAGGATCCGTCAATGGCTTTGTGCTGGCTCGCTGGAAGTTTCGCGGGGCAGACTTCATTTTCCCTTTTTTGCTGTTTGGTATGTTTATTCCTTACCAAAGCATTTTGATTCCGCTTGTGGAGTTTATGCGAGACATTAATTTGTATGGGGGTATCCCCGGGTTGGTCTTGACGCACGTTATCTATGGCATTCCCATTACGACCTTGACGTTTCGTAACTACTATGCCACTGTGCCCAATGAGCTGATCGAGTCGGCCCGAATTGACGGGGCGGGGTTGCTGGAAACATACTGGAACATTTTGCTGCCGTTGTCGATTCCCAGCTTTGTGGTGGTGCTGATCTGGCAGTTTACCTCTGCCTGGAATGACTTTTTGTTTGCAGTGGTCTTAACAAGCCCGGCAAACTGGCCGATTACGGTGGCTCTGAACAATATGGCAGGCAGCCAAATTATTGAGTGGAATGTGCAGATGGCTGGGGCGTTTATTGCTGCTGTCCCGACGCTGCTGGTTTATATCTTCCTGGGTCGTTACTTCCTGCGTGGCCTCTTGGCTGGGGCACTGAAGGGCTAAATCCAGGTTTGTTGCTGATAGTGTGAAATTCGCATTGCTACGGCCGTCACAAAACGAACGGGCAAAGGATTGAGATGCTTGCGCTTTCAATTCTTTGCCCTTTTGCATCGTTCTCACTTACTGTTTTGTTGTCCTTGATGCCAGCCAAGACGATTTGTCCGCTGCTCAGCATTGCTGTCAGTCGTACCAGCGAAAGCGTCTGGCCAAAGGGGGCGGGGGGTGCCTGAAAATCATTGGCCACGGCCATTGCCCCCGCTTTAGTGACGAAATACAGCTTCCCATTGCCTTGCCGATTCCAACGATAGCGCAGCAGACCTGCGTCACACAGGTGATCCAAATCACTGATCTGCTTGAATTTAAAGCTGTCTTCGCCACGCATATAAATGGCAAACTGGGTCGCAGGGTGGGAAACGGGGAAGGGCACAATAGGCTCTTTTAACTTGCCAGCTTCAATAAAGCCGACAACGCTGCGCAACAACGTTTTTTGTTGGGTTGTGACGATAAAAAAACTCATGAAGTTGACGACGCGTGTTGCAAGAAGGCAAGCAAGGCTCCGTTGACCACGTTTGCCGCTTCATTTTGTACCCAATGTCCGCTGTCGGGCACATATAAAACGCGGATATTGGGGACCCATTTTTCCAAATCATAAGTGAGCGCTTTGCTCAAGGCAAAATCTTGCTCACCCCAAATCAGCAAGGTAGGGGCAGAAATGTGATTGGCTTTGCTGGCTGGCTGATAGCGAATGGCCCGATACCAGTTGATCATGCTGGTCATGGCTCGGGGCTGGCTCATGGCCACCGCCATCATTTCTACCTCATCTTCTGAAAAAGCTTCGGGCTGAATGGTCATCTCATTAAAGCTGCGCCGGGCGGTTTGGCGCGGATTGAGGGTGAAGAGGAATTCGGGCAGCAGCGGGAGCTGGAAAAAAAGCATATACCACGATTTGAAACGCTGCTCCCACCCTTTGCGCAACTCCCGCCCCATGGCCTTGGGATGGGGCGCGTTCATGATAATGAGCCTTTCTACCAGTTCTGGATAGTCGGCGGCAAACTGCCAGGCAACGCCGCCGCCCCAGTCGTGACCGATGACTACGGCCGTTTCCCGAGTAAAATGTCGGATAAGATGAGCAACATCCAGCGTAAGGATGTCCATTTGATACGGCCGTATTCCCCTCGGCTTGTCACTGCGGTTGTAGCCCCGTTGGTCGGGCACAACGACCCGATAGCCCGCTTCAGCCAACGCTGGAATCTGTTTGCGCCAGGAGAACCAGTGCTCGGGGAAGCCGTGCAGTAGGACCGCCAGCGGCCCTTTTGGTGGCCCTGCCACCAGCGTGTGCAGGACCAATCCGCCGTCTAATTCAATAAAATGACTGGCGGCGTTAAGTCCGGGATTTGCTGCATTAAGATCGTCTACTGCTTTGGCCGTCGCGGTATCGCTTTGGCTGGCTAATTTGTTCAGCTGCTGGTTGTGAATAAAAACGGCCGTTCCCACTAATCCTGCACCCATCCACCACATTTTGTTTAAGGCCATACGTGCCCTCCTATTTGGCCCATCATACTGCGTTTAGGCTGGATTGTCAGCCAAACGATCAGCCCCCCAGTTCTGGGAAGCTTTTTTCCCGATCAAGTCGGGAAGAACTCCCTAGGTTGCCCGATGCAAACTCCCTATGATGGCCTTTACTTAATGGCAGGTAAGCAAAGCACAGAAAGTTCTTTGAAAGACGAAGCGCGATTTCTCTGTGATTTGCGCAAGTAAAAACCAATTTTCCGCTCATTCTTAATCAAAATTTTATTGGTTTTTACACATACAAAGGAGCGTTTTGACAATGTTAAAGAGATCGCGTGGTCGCATGTCGGGCATTATTGGAATGGGTGGGGCACTCTTGTGGGCCGTTGGGACCATCATGCAAAACTGGTTTGGTTTGTGGGGGGTCGGCAGCGGGCCGCTGTATCCGGTGCATCAGCTGCTGGCCTTCGCTGCCCTAACTTGCATGATCGTTGGTTTTTTGGGCCTCATCTGGCGTGGGGCCGTGGAAGGTGGTTTTGGCAAAGCGGCCGTTTATCTTTACGCGGCCGCTTACGGCATGATCATCATTGCTGGCTTGATTGGCCTGATTTTTCAAACACAAGATAGTCCCATTTTTATTCTCTATCCCGTGGGTGGCTTACTCAGCACGCTCTCGGCGTTGCTTATCGGCGTCGCGGTGCTCCGCGCCAGGCGCTGGCCAGGCTGGCAAGTGTGGATGCCGTTGGCGAGTTTCCTCATTATATTCCTGGCTGTGGACCTGCCTTTGTTCCTGGGCGTCAGCGATGGGCCGGGTTTGGTTGGTGAGCTGATTATGGCGGTTTGCTGGTTTGGTGTGGGGCTGGCGGTTTTCACCATGAGTGGTGCGGAATCGGCCGTTTCCCTTCAGCCTTCTTAATATTTCCAATTGCCGCTGTTTTGTATCTGAATTGTCAATTCTAAAAGGAGAGTTTGTCATGATGTCGCAAGATTCTATGAGCCTATCTAGAAAACAGTTTACCAAGTTAGTTAGTATGTTAACGGGCCTGGCCGGCTATCCCGATCCCGAAAACCCTTTGGAGCCAGGGCCGTGGGATCCAGTGATTTTCGACAGCATTCTAAGCCAGGTTGACCTGACGCTTGCTGGCCCGCAGCCTCAACCTTGGCGCTGGGCTGGCCCGCAGCCTACGCCGTGGCGTCATTATCAAGAGCAGGTTTTGTCATCGCTCAACTGGCGCTTGCTCAACCCGCAGCCGCTGCCGCCCCGTGAAACGTGGGGTCTGTTGGCGGCCAAGGCAATTGTGGCTGATATTCAGCGCAGCATCGCGTCGCTACAGCTTTGGCCAGAAGAGTTTCAGGAGCGCGCCATTGCGGGCATCCAAGGAAATCTGGCGCAGTTGGTTGATGACTGGTGTCCCACGCCGCCTCGCCGCTTCCCGATTCCGATTCCACCCTTTCCAGAACCGGACCCACGCCAGATTGAGGTGAACCCGTTGGACTTAATCATGATGGGGGTGGTTTTTGACACATTAACTCGATCCGTGAGTGAACGGGTACAGGGGGCGCTACAGGAAACGGCCGTTGCCTTCCAAAATGCGGGGCTTGAACGGCTGTAGCCAATCTGTTGGGGATATGGTGCGTTGGTCAGAAAACAACGCGCCTGATTTTTAGGAAAACGAGATGAAACGACTTCTGTTTCTTAGCATTCTCTTTTTTATTGGGGTGGAGATACGGCCGTTGCAAGCCGCCAGCGCCGTGGTAGGCGACGGCACGCCCACCAGCTGTACCGAAGCGGCATTTGACGCAGCCCTGGCGACTGTTTTGGCCTCCGGCGACGGTGTCGTCAGCTTTAACTGCGGTGGACCAGCCACCATTGTCTTTACCAGCCAAAAGCAAATCGTGAACACCAACTTTTTGCTAATCGATGGTGGCGGTGAGATGACCCTCAGTGGCGGCAACGCCACCCGCCTGTTTTATGTAGCGAACGCCAATCTGGACATCCTAAACATCACGCTGACACACGGTAACAGTCTTAATGGTCATGGTGGGGCAATAATGGCTGAAAACAATTCTGGCGTCTATATAAAAAACAGCACCATTCAAAACAGCCGCACCAATGATGGGTACGCCGGTGGTGCCATCCTTTCCTTTGATATAGGCACTGCTTTCCCCGCAGTGACCATTATTGATAGCGTGATTCAAGACAATACGAGCACGTATGGAGCCATCAATACGGTGGGGAAACTGGTGATAAATAACAGCATCATTCAAAATAATGTAGCGCAGTTTGGTGGTGGCTTAAGTGTGGGTGGGCTTACGGAGATTACGGAAACGATTATCACTGGTAACGGTGGCGACGACGGCTCAATTTCACACGGGGGCGGACTATACATGACGGCGAGCGCCGAGGTCACAGTGACCAGAGGTGAAATATCTTACAATAATGTCACGGTCGGTGGTGGTATTGAAAATGATGGGGGTGAGCTAACACTCCAGGATGTGAC
>CBDUOF010000215.1:0-9009 GCA_965368765.1 uncultured Anaerolineae bacterium
CTGATCACCAGCCAATTTTACTTTGCCGGGCAAAACAGCGGCCAGCCCGACCCGCTCGTTGTCACCCTCGCCCCAGGTGAAGATGCGGCCGGGAATGCCATCCAAAGCGGTCAACGGGACATTATTCTGGACGTTGATTTCTAGCGATTTTATCGTGGGTATGTAGGCTGGCTCAACGGCCGTTTCCACCATGAGTGTGTTAAAATACGGCTGTTCTTGCTCATTCCAATAATGTTCAAAATCTAAAAGTAACCGCAAACAATAAATGAAACCTGACAAACCAGCAGATATACAGACAGCTGTGCTACATTCAGCAGAAGCGATTCTGACCAATTATTTCCGCACCCCCATTCAGCTACACTGGCAAACAGATCTATCCCCCTACCCCGATTCACCTTTTACCATTTGGCGTCTGGCACTGTTGGCAAAGCCAGAAAATGCACCTGCAACGGTGGTCATTAAATTCACCCGTACCGGATTAGAGCCACTGCGGTTTGAATGGGCATCGCTGGAATTCTTGAGCCAGCTACCAGAGGTACAGACAATTGTGCCACAATTTTATGGCGGCTCTTCTGATCCTTTACTGGTTGTTATGTCTGATCTGGGAGATGATGCACAGCAAAAGCTAGGGCATTTTTTGGATGGACAAAAACCACCGAAAACGGCCGTTGAACTAGCCACGTTCAAACAAACATTAGGTCATCAGGCCGAGGCTGCACTTATCGCTTTTCAGCGTGCGTTGGGGCAGCTGCACGCTGCCACCATTGGCAGGCAAGCAGAATTTGAGCAGATTCGCCAACGATGCGGTGCCTCTGTGCGCTCTCGCCATCGGGTACACAGTATTGTTCCGGCACTTGAAGCATTTCCTGAAATGGCGAACTTGGTTCACATGTCGGTTTCACCGCAGGCGTTGGAAGAGTTGGAAACGGCCGTAGCCATCATCCAAAACCCCGGCCCTTTCCTCACCTTCACCCACGGCGACAGTACCCCAGCCAACTTTCTCTATACACCCAAGCAAAGTCGATTTCTTGATTTTGAAACGAGTGACTTCCGTCACGCTTTGCTGGATGGCACCTTTGCCCGAATGCGCTATTTGCACAGCATCTGGGCGCGCGAACTCCCTCTCGACATACAAAAGCGGCTGTTTGCTATCTATCGTGAGGAACTGGTTCTAGGCTGCCCGGCTGCCCTGGACAACGCCCAATTTTATCCAGCATATCTGGCCTGTAGTGCAGGTTGGATGGCCGGTTTATGCCAGTTTTTGCCCAAGGCATTGGAAAAAGACCGTCGTTGGGGCCGCGCCACCAGGCGGCAGCGCATTGTTGCCGGATTAGCGCATTTTGCTCGCCTGGCTGACGAATTTGATCTTTTCCTCGCTTTGGGAGAAACCTGTCAGCAGATGGAGCAGCGGTTACGCCTGCTCTGGCCGGAATCTGATTGTACTTTGCCCATTTATTCTGCGTTTCGGGAGGGATAAAGTGGGGGAACGGCCGTTATACCTTCCGCACCATTTTGCCCAGCGAATACGAACCAAGCCCGCGCCACATCCACTTCAAGGTAAAACTAAATGGGCAGGAACTAATCACCAGCCAATTCTACTTTGCCAGGGAAAACAGCGGCCAGCCCGACCCGCTCGTTATCACCCTCGCCCCAGGTAAAGATGCCGCTGGCAACAGTATCCAAACAGGCCAACGCGACATCATCCTGAATCTGAAACTGCAAGTTGATTTCAATACTTAACAACTATTTCTAACAGAAGCAGCTTTTTCGATTTATTCATCTTTAGCTAAACTGTAACTTTGGCTCATAAAATAGGAATATTGCTATTGGATTTTGTCTGGGTAGGAGGAACCCGTGAAAAAATCCTATGTCCTACATCCCTATTTGTTTGCCGTTTTTCCAGCATTGTCAATTGTTGCAGATCACATTGACTTTTTAGCTCTCAATGAGACTGTATTGCTCTTGATGGGGGGAACAGTTGTTTTTGCCAGCATTACTCTGCTTTTATTTAGCTGGCTGTGGAATGATGCTCAAAAAGCGGCCGTTTTTGTATCCCTCTCGCTGCTCCTTTTTTTCTCTTATGGCCATGTCTTTGATTATTTAACCAAAACACTGTCTATAGACCAGATTCAGCACCGACACCTGGTCGTCGTCTGGCTGCTGTTTTACCTGCTGCTATTTTTTGTACTTTGGCGCATCAAAAAAAGCTTGTTTCTTTTTAATAAATGGCTGACTCTTACCGGGATTTTGTTGGTGCTGTTCTCCTTGCTACCTATTGTTTTGCAACGGCCCAACGAAGCACGAGCTTGGCAAGGCAACATGGAAATAGCTAGTCAGCAAGCACCCAACCAACCGCCTGATATTTATTACATCATTTTAGATGCCTACGCTAACGCTGAAACATTGCAAACATTTTATGACTTTGATAATCAGCCATTTCTGCAGGGCCTAACTGAAAGAGGCTTTTACATAGCCGAGAACAGCCATAGCAATTACGCCCTCACGTCACTTTCTCTATCATCCTCTTTAAACATGAGCTACGTAAATGAAATACCTGCTTTGGTAGGCGAAGACAGTGTTTCAATCTCCTTGCCCATGCAGATAATTGAAAACAATAACGTTGTTACTTTTTTGCAGTCACAGGGGTACAGTTTCGTTTTTTTAGGTTCAGGTTATGGGGTTAGTCAAACAAATCGGAATGCCACTAGAGACGTACGCTGCGGGCTGGTTGATGAAACGAGCGGCCGTTTTATTGCAACGTCTTTGCTGCGTGCTCCAGCCGATCGGTTCCGGCTGGTAGAACAAGATGACCGCCAAAGACGGCTATGTATGATGGCTGAATTAGCCAGAATGCCGCAAATAGAGGATGGGCCTAAATTTGTTTTTGCGCATATTCCTTCACCTCACTGGCCATTTTTATTTGATGCGGAAGGGAATCCTGTAATTATGGAAAATCTTAATCAAGCCGGGTTAAAACGGGGCTATCTGAATCAACTCATTTATCTAAATCAGCGCATGACAAAAATTGTGGACAGCATTCTTAGCGCTTCAGACCATGAACCAATAATCATCATTCAATCTGATCACGGGCCTGCATTTTCTGGCAGCATGGACACTCCTTCGTTGCCTCTTTATCAAGAGCGCATGCGCATACTGAATGCGTATTATCTGCCAGCGGGCAGCGATGCACTTCTCTATGACACTATTTCGCCAATAAATAGCTTTCGTATCTTGTTTAACCATTTTTTTGGCACAGATCTAGCTTTGCTAGAGGATCGCAGTTATTTTTCAAACTACGCATACCCTTACAAATTAACGGATGTAACCGACGAGTTATATTCCAAATGAAAAGCTTGCTAGGAGCAACATCATGAAACCCGCCCTGTATCATATTTTTCGAATCACTTTACTGGCTAAATTAGCAGCCGCTTACTTGGAACCGGGCAGCACCAGTTTTCTGCTTAAGATATTAATTTCAGGGCTGGTTGGTATTGCTGTCTTTTTCCGCCACATCTGGAGTTATCTGCGGATTCTTGGGAAGAAAATCAGGGCGTTAAAACAAGAGACGCCGATTACGGCCGTTTCAGACACCCTACCAACCAAAGAACCACAATAAACCTATGCCCTAAAAAGGCAAGCCCGCAGCAAACAGCAAACTCGCCAGCTAACAATATTTGAGTTTTATCTCCAAACTCGCTGTATTCAACAACCAACAAAAAAATTATGAAAACTGTATTTGTGGCCATGAGCGCCGATATCTTCCATACCGGACATCTAAAGATTATTAAAGTAGCCCGAGAATTAGGAGAAGTGATTGTGGGCCTGGGTACGGACGAAGTAAACGCCCAACATAAACAGATGGCCTTTATGAGCTATGAACAGCGCAAAGCTATCTTGGAAAACATCAAAGGCGTCGTTAAAGTGATTCCCCAGCCCTCTCTGGATTTAGTGCCCAATTTGCGCATGGTGAAGCCAGATTTCGTGGTACATGGAGATGATTGGAAGAGCGGCATTTTGCGCCAGACACGCCAAGGAGTCATCGAGGTATTAAAAGAGTGGGGTGGTCAATTGGTTGAACCACCTTACACACCAGGCATTTCCTCAACAGATTTACGTACGGCCGTACAAACAGCCAATAGTTCTCCAACTGGGCGTCAGCGGCATTTTCGGCGTCTACTGCAATTAAAATCTTTTTTAAGCTTGATGGGCGTTCACAACGGCCTGGCGGCTGCTGTTGCTGAACAAGCTGTGACCCAGGAAAAAGGCAAACCCCACGAATTCGAGGCGCTTTGGCTCAGTATGGCGGCGGAAGTAAAATGGCGCGGTCTGCCAAACAATAATTGTTTAGATTTCTCATCTCGCTTATCAACTATCCAAGACATTCTAGCCTGCACCAAGAAACCATTATTGGTAGAGCTTGATATTTCCCGGCCAATTGACCAAATAACGTATGCTCTAAACATTCTGGAGAAAATTGGTGTTGCTGGAGTTATTTTGTCAGGCACGGTATCCTCCAATCAAGCGCGTTTGGCGGCAATCCAACAAGCCAAGGCAGTCCAAGAAGCATTTGATTTCACCATTATTGTGGCTCTCTCCTTAGACGAAATGAGTTCACAAAGCGAACAGAACGACATCCAGAAGATCGTTGAAGCAGGTGCTGATGCACTACTATTGCCGGGAAGTGATTTAGTTGCACTTCAATCGTTTGTCCTGTTTGGGCAGCAACAATTGCCCTCTGTACCATTGTTGATTAATTGTTTAGCCGATAGATCAATGAATACAGATTCTTTAGTTAAAATCGGTTTGCGTGGCATTCTTTACACCAATCATTTGTTGCAAGCTGCCCATATGTCTATGAGAGAAACGGCCGTTTCCCTCCTAAATCAATCAAGTGACAGTTCGTGAACGCAAAGATTATTCAGTTACTCCCCCAAAAATCTGTAAAAGCCGTCCAGGTGGGTGGCAAAGGCCAGGGGTTGCTTAACCTAATTAATAGTGGGTTACCTATCCCACCAGGATTCATCATCTCCCCAGATTATTTTCCCCCCTTAGTAAAAGATTGGCTCAAAGCGCATCACAAAACTGCCTCCGATCATCAGAAAAAGTGGCAGCAGTTGCTTCAAGAACCAAACTTATCGCCTATCTGGCAACCAATTGAGGCTGCCTATCATCAACTGGAACAGCTAGGTAAACAAAAAGATTTGCCCGTTGCCGTACGCTCAAGTGCCCTGGGCGAAGATAGCCAGCAGCACAGCTTTGCGGGTCTATATGACACATATCTTTGGGTGGCGGGCATTCGTGAACTTTTACCGAAAATTGCAGCCTGCTGGGCCAGTTTGTTTAATGCGCGCGCCATCGTTTATCGGCAGGAGCGGCAAATTACGGCCGTTCCTCAAATGGCAGTAATCGTGCAGCAAATGGTTCCGGCCGAAAGCTCAGGCGTTATGATGACTCTGAATCCCGCCAATGGCGATCGCTCCAAAATTGTAATCGAAGCCACTTGGGGCTTGGGACAGCCTTTGGTCGAGGGAACGATTACGCCTGACCGATTCATGCTCGATAAAGTGACAGGCCAACTCATCAGCGCTGAAATAGCTCGTAAAACAACCGCATTACGGCCGTCCCCCACCCTGTCCACCCAGCCCGTCCCCACAGAAAAACAAAACAGTCCTGCTATTACGAATGATCAACTACAGCAATTATGGCAATACGGTCGTCAATTAGAAGGATACTTCGGAGCCCCTCAAGATATCGAATTTGCCCTAGCTCAAAACAACATTTACCTGCTGCAATCTCGCCCCGAAACGTACTGGCAACAACAGCCTCAGCAGAAAATCAATCTTCCTACACAACCCATAGATCAAGTCGTTGCAGCTCTCACCACCTTCGGCAAAAAAAAGGAGAAATAAGATGAAAAAGTTTCCCAGTCCATTTGAAGTAGCAACGCCGCCCGGCGCAGAAGGTTGGCAAGAAATGTACAGCTGGTACCATCTTTTTGGTGCCGAACGCCAGGAGCAAGACGAAAACCGTTTTTGGTTTCAGGATCGACTGCATCACCCTACGGCGCTCTATCCCTACGATGAAATATTTAGCGAATGTTGGTGGCACGCCTTAAGCGTATTCAATACGCGCATTTTTGCCTTACCACCTGCATTTGGCGTCGATCAGCGCGTCATCAACGGCTACCTCTACGCCTCCCCCATCCCTGTTCCCGACCCCGCCGACATTCCCAAAAGGGCCGAAATTTACCAAAAGCGAGCAGGCTACTATTACCAAAACTGGAACGAAATCTATGAGCAATGGAAAGTAAAAACAACCAGCCGCTTCGAAGAGCTCAAATCTATTGAATTTAATGTTCTCCCCGACCTGGAAGATGAACAGATCGTTTTTTCCCATGTTGGCGTATCCTCGGGGCACAAAATGATCGAACAGTTCAACCGCATGATCATAATCATGTATGAGACTTTTCAATGGCATTTTGAACTGCTAAACATCGGCTACGCTGCCTATCTCACCTTTTTCAGCTTTTGTCGCGAGGCGTTTCCCCAAATCTCAGACCAATCCATTTCGCTTATGGTCGGCGGCATGAACATTGATGTTTACCGTCCCGATGATGAGTTGAAACGGCTGGCAAAAAAAGCAGAAACCCTACACATTGGCGATCTACTGCTTGAAGGTGCTGACACAGAAACTATTTTTGCACACCTAGACACCACAACTGCCGGTAAAGAATGGCTGGCGGATTGGCAAGAAACGGCCGATCCCTGGTTTCGCGTCGCCACTGACCCCGGCCATCCCGGTGGCTACCATAATTATAAATCCTGGCTAGAAGACCCTGGCATTCCCCTGGCCTATGTCAAAAATTACATCCAACAGCTTCGGCGCGGCGAATCAATTGACCGCCCAACAGAGAAAATTTTAGCCGAAAGAGACCGGATAACGGCCGAATATCGCCTCTTGCTTTCCCCAGAAGACCAGGCAGGCTTTGACAACATGGTCAACCTGGCACGACTTGTCTTCGTCTACATCGAAGAGCATATGCTCTATATTGATCATTGGATATGGTCAACCTTCTGGCAAAACTCACGCCAATTAGCGCAGGTTTTTGTGCAGATGAATTACTTCCAGGATCCGGAAGACATGTTCTTTTTACGTCGCCATGAAGTGATGGAAGCGCTTTATGATTTAGTAGCCGGTTGGTCAGTGGGCAGCCAGGCACGCGGTTGGGGCTATTGGCAGCCCATTATCAGCAAACGGCGACAAATTTATGAAGTCCTTAGTCGATGGGATGCACCACCTGCTCTAGGCATTCCCCCTGAAGAAGTAACAGAACCATTCACCTTAATGCTGTGGGGCATTACCACCGACAAAGTGAATGAATGGTTGCAAGTAGAAACCAATAGCAACATTCTCAAGGGCATCCCTGGCTCACCAGGCGTGGTTGAAGGCATCGCTAGAGTCATTACGAACGTTTCAGAACTGGAGCATGTAAAGGCAGGGGACATTTTAGTCTGCCCATCTACCTCTCCCTCCTGGTCGCCAGTTTTCGGCCGTATTGCCGCTACGGTTTCTGACGCTGGCGGCATAATGAGCCACACAGCGATTGTGTGCCGCGAATATGGTTTGCCAGCGGTGATAGGCATTGGCAATGGCGTGGCTACAATTCAAACAGGCCAACGCCTGCGCGTCGATGGCAATTTGGGAACAGTCGAAATCCTAGCCTAGCGAGGTCATTCAATGCGCCCGTCACCTTCCTTTTGGCAAAAACTTTCGCTATTTTGGCAGGAGCTCAAAGCAATCTTGCGCTTTTGGCGTACGCCAGCAGAGCAGAAGCAAATCGTCTTTTACGCTGCCCAGGCACAATACATTTCTTATTTTGAGGGCATTCTGAACCAGCTTGCAGCCGCAGGTGTCACCGTTTGCTATATTTCGGCCGACTTCGATGACCCCATTTTTAGCGACAAGCGCCCCGGCTTGCTGCCATTTTATATAAACCGCACCTTTCCCTTCGTGGCTCCATTTATCAAGACAAAGGTGCTGGTTTACACTATGCCCGATCTCAATCTTTTCCATATCAAGCGCTCAATATTCAATCCCCACCACATCTTTATATTTCATTCTTTGTGCAGCGCACACATGGGTTTACGAGCCAATGCCCTGGCTCATTTTGACGCAGTTTTTTGCAATGGCCCTTATCATGTCAATGAGATTCGCAGGCTGGAAACATTGTATGAGCAAACTTCCAAAACTTTGGTGGAGGCAGGCTACTACCGCTTGGAAAAGATTGCTCAGACGCATCACCAGAATAAAGCAGATCCTCTGCAGAAGCGAAAACCGCTTGTGCTCATTGCCCCAAGCTGGCAGCCAAACAACATTTTGGAAGCTTGCGGTCAAGAACTAGTTGCTACCCTATTAGGAGGAAAATTCGAGGTTGTGTTTCGACCACATCCCATGACTATCTATAAAAAACCAAAACTTCTGTATGAATTACAGGAACAGTTTGGTCACAACAAAAATTTCCGGCTGGATACACAAACAGTTTCGGAAAAATATTTACATGAAGCGGATGTGATGATCTGTGATTGGTCGGGGGTGGCGATGGAATACGCCCTGGGCACAGAGCGACCAGTTTTGTTTATCGACCTGCCTCCCAAGGTACATAATCTAGAATATGATCGCGTCGGTTTGGAACCTTTGGAATCTGCCATTCGGCGGCAAATTGGTAAAGTGATTGCCCCAGAGCAAGTCAGCCAGGCAGCAGACATTGTGCGTGAATTTTTAACCGAGAGAGAGAAATACCGTGCAGAAATCCTTCACGCTCGTGTAGAACACATCTTCCATTTTGGCGATTCCCCTAAAATTGGTGCCGATTATATTTTGAGTTTGCTGTGAATGGAGATAAGCAGCAACTGTGGGAATCCTTATGCAGCTAACTTCTTAAAATTGGGCGAGTCAGGCAGGTGGCTCCGCCTTCCGCCTTGAGTGAGATTTCTTCGCCGCGATAAAGCT
>CBDUOF010000216.1:0-8935 GCA_965368765.1 uncultured Anaerolineae bacterium
ACGGGCCAAACGAACTTATATGTGATTGGCAGTATGGTTACGCAAGTGCCTTCTGCAGCCGATTCTGTAGGGAATGCGGCCCTGGTGACCGAAATACAAAATCTAAATGGTGTCTTGCTGTTGGCGGCGGCCATGATTATTGTTGGGTTTGGCTTTAAGATTTCGGCCGTGCCGTTCCATTTTTGGACACCTGACGTTTACGAGGGCAGCCCGACGCCATTCACAGCGTTTGTTTCGACCGCTTCAAAAGCGGCAGGCTTTGCCATTTTTATGCGCGTCTTTACCTCCGGGATGCTCGGCTTTACGGCTGGCAACCTGGGGCAGGCGGGTCAGGGTAGTGCCTGGTGGCCAATGCTTGTCTCGATGTGCATTATTACCATGACCATCGGAAACTTTGCGGCCATTTATCAACGCAACATCAAGCGCATGTTGGCCTACTCCAGCATTTCCCAGGCAGGCTATGCTATGATTGGCCTGGTGACGCTTACCCCCGATGGATCCGGGGCGGCAATGTTTTATTTGTTAATGTACGTGTTTACCAACGTCGCTGCATTTGGTGTCATTATTGTCATCAGCAACGTCTCTAAATCTGAGCAAATGGATGACTTCTATGGTCTCAACAAGCGCTCCCCTTACCTGGCCCTGGTGATGCTGTTTGCCCTTCTGTCGTTGGGTGGTATTCCCCCAACGGCCGGTTTCTTGGGTAAGTTCTTTATCTTTAAAGCCGCGATTGATGCTGGTTACTGGTGGTTGGCGCTGATTGGTATTTTGAATGCATTTGTGGCTTTGTATTACTATTTGAATGTTATCAAATACATGTATCTGTACGATTCAGAGCAAGCCGATATTGCTATTCCAGTTTCACGTGGGGCCTGGGTTGGGCTTGGCTTATCGACCGCTGCAATCATTTATTTGGGCGTGAATGCTGGCCCTGCTTTTGAGTGGACGCGGGAAGCGGCCGTTTCCTTTTTCTCACTGGTCAGTGCAGGTGGTTAGCCCCTTAAAAAGGCAGATTTTTACATTGCCCCACACTTTAATTGTGATATAATGCGCAAACTCGCACTCATGGATGAGGCATTGTGAAAAAAGATAACCAAGAAATAAGTGTGCCCGCAACCGTGGCACTTATTGTCAGTCAAGTTGGTTGTATTTCCGTTCTCATCATCGGCCTTGCATTGGGTGCTGGCTTGTTACTTAACGAATTCCTGGGTACTCAAATATTTACAGTGTTATTTATACTGGGTAGCTTTCCACTTGTCCTTTACCTGACGATGCGGATAGCTATGCGTGCACAACGCCAATTGACGAGTACCCCTTCTACGGAGGAAGAAAATAAAGCATGAAAAAACGGTATGTTATCTACCTTTCTCTGCTTGGCTTAATCGCCCTTCAAATTTTTTCACCACCAGCTCTTCCAGTTATTCAGCTTCCTGGTGAAGTTGTGTTCAGATGGCCAGGTGGCAGCGAATTTCTGGGTGGCTGGTTTGCCGCGGGGATTACCAATACTTTCATCGGCTCTGTTTTGGCAGGCCTCCTTGTGCTGATAATTGCATTTGTTGTGCGTGCCCCGTCACGCACTGCCGAAGAAGTACCAACGGGTTTCTACAATTTCATTGAAATGATCATTGAGATGGCTTATGGCTATGTAGAAAATGCCGCTGGCAAGTGGGCCAAAACATTTTTCCCCTTCTTTATGACGTTTATTCTTTGGATTGTTATTGCGAACTGGATGGAATTGATTCCAGGCGTGGACGCCATTGGTAAATGGGAAACTTCAGGTGAGTTGGCTATTCATCAGGCCGAATTGGAGACTGGGCATCACATTGAGGGTGAGGAAGCGGATTTGATTGAGGAAGAGGCTTTGGAAGCAAATACGCTCGGCCTTCGTTCCTGGCCTTTCTTGTTGAGCAGCAGTCAGGCAGAAGAAGGCGCTCCTCTTGGTGAGGAAATCCATCATGCACCCACAGGTACAAATCCTGAGGCTGCCGACTGGACAATTGTGCCTTATGTGCGTGCCGCTGCCACCGATTTGAACTTCACCCTTGCCCTTGCCATCATCTCTGTGGTGATGACACAGTATTACGGTATGAAAGCTCAAGGCATGAAGTATTGGCGTAAGTTCTTCCCCTTCTATGCTGGTAAGGGTGACGAAATTGCCAAGAACCCGCTGGCTGTGATGGACATTGGCGTCGGTCTTCTAGAGTTCATTAGTGAAATCTTCAAAATTGTTTCATTTGCCTTCCGGCTTTTGGGCAATATTTTTGCGGGTCAGGTTTTGCTCTTTGTGATTGCTTCTCTGCTTCCAATTGCCAACCTGTTGTTCTGGCACCTTGAGTTTGGTGTTGGTTTGCTCCAGGGTGTTGTTTTTGCCCTGTTAACCCTGACATTCATGAAGGGTGCGACTGAGTCTCATCACGGGGACGAACATTAGAATCAGACCCTATGGGTTTGGCAACGGATAGATAGTTGATTCATAAGGTGTACGCTTAGGGTCAAAGTATTTTATAAATTGCGGCTTTACGGCCGATTAGATTAAGATAAATAACACGTTCGGAGGAAAAATATTATGGATGTAGCAGCAGCTGAAGCAATTGCTCAAGGTCTAAAATTTCTTGGTGCAGGTTTGGCTATGACAGGTGCTATTGGCGCCGGTGCTGGTGTAGGTATTGTTGTGGGTGGGGCAGTACAAGGTATTGCCCGGAACCCAGATGCGGCCGGTACAATTACAGGTAACATGATTTTGGGTGTCGCTCTGGCAGAAGCCGTGGCTATCTATGCTTTGGTTGTCGCCCTGATTCTGATCTTTGTTGCATAATTCTTTGCCCATTGGGTGAACAAGGATTGATTAGGAGAGAACATAAATGGAAGCGTTAGGTATTAATATTGGCTACATCTTAATGCAGATTCTTCTCTTCATTATTTTGTTTATGGTGTTGCGCGGTTATTTGTACAATCCCATTATTAACAATCTTGAAGAGCGAAAAACAAAGATTGCCAAGGGTTTGGAAGATGCTCGTCAGGCAGCCATTGCGCGCGACAGTGCCGATGCAGAGGCGAAGAAGATTATGGACAGCGTTCGGGCTGAAGCTGCCCAACTGCGTATTGACGCGTCGGTTCAGGCTGAAGAGACGGCCAATGGCATTCAGGCGCAGGCCAAGCAAGAAGCCGCTGATATTGTGAATGCGGCTCGGGCTGAGGCTGAAGAAGAGCGGAACAATATTTTGGCAGGTGCACGTGGTCAGATTGCGTCAATCGCCATTGCCGCAGCCAACAAAATTGTGGGTGAATCGCTCGATGACAACCGCCAGCGTGCGATTATTGCTGATTTCTTTGCTAAAGTTCCGGCTGACGCTGCCAAGCTGTCTGGAACATCTGGTGAAGTTACCAGCGCTGTGCCGCTCACAGATGCAGAACAGGCTGAAGTGAAGAAAGCGCTAAGCTTGGAATCGGTATCTTTTAAGGTGAATCCGAGTATTTTAGGTGGCTTGGTTGTTCGTGTTGGCGACAAGGTTGTAGATAGCAGCGTTGCGACCCGTATGACCGCCATGCGTGACTCTTTGAAGTAAGCCCTCGTTGAGGGATGAGAAGTGAGTGGGTCGTTGTGAAACGGCCGTAAACTGAAAAAGCCGAAAGAGCCAGGGGTTCCCCTGGCTTTTTTATTGAGGCGCTATCCGGTTTTGATGGGCATGTACTGCATGAGCTTTGAAGCCAAATTAGATAGTGGCAAACTTTGTAGCCAGATGCGACCGGGGCCAGTCAGCGAAGCCAGGAAGAGACCCTCGCCACCGAACAAGATGTTTTTGACGCCCTTAACACGCTGAATGTCGTAATTAACAGATGGTTCATACATGGCAATATGCCCTGGATCAACCTGCATGGTTTCTCCGGCCTGAAGCGAATATTCGCGGACTTCCCCGGCAATTTCTACCCAGGCAATGCCGGGGCCGGTAACCTTTTGCAGGATAAATCCCTCACCGCCAAACAGGCCACTGCCTAACTTACGCCGGAAGTGAATTTCTAATGCGACTGAATCTTGAGCGACCATAAAGGCATCTTTCTGGCAAATGCGGCTTTCTCCATTGCCCAGGGGCACGGGGACGATGGAGCCAGGTGCTTCTGGGGTGAAGGTGATCATGCTTTTGGCGGCTTTGGCCGTATAGGTGGTCAAAAAGAGCGATTCACCAGACAGACTGCGAGCCAGACCCTTGAGCAAACCGCCACGCGTGTTGGTGCTCATTTCAACGTCACCCTTCATCCAGGCCATGCCACCCGATTCAGTATAAATAGATTCACCGCTCTCCAGAAAAATATCTAATGTTTGCAGAGTCGTACCATTGATCTCGTAGCGCATATCAGACCTCCTCTATTCGTAATCCTCCCGCCGGTGCCAGCCAAGGCCATTTAAGAAACCCGCGAGAGGTAGATTGTGGTGCAAAATAATTTCACCGCAACCAATTATAACAACGTCAAGGATTTATTGCGTGTCTTAATGAAAGTGAATGATATTGAACAGTTAAATTTACCAGGGCCTGCTGAATTTACCTTGCCGGATTATAACGGTGGCTCAATTGCCAACGTGCCGGCAACAGTGGCGGCGGTGTTGGGAGTACCTTTTGCCGGATTGCCTGCGTTACCCGAGCCAATGTGGCGGCCGTTGAGTAATAGCATAAAGCGTGTGGTCCTGCTGACGCTGGATGGATTTGGCTGGAACTTGTTTCAGGAACGGCAAGATCTGTTTACGGCCGTTTCCCATCGCGCCCTCATTAGCAATCAACTCACCTCCATTTTTCCTTCCACGACGGTCGCTGCGCTGAGCAGTCTGTGGACCGGGTCCGCACCGGCACAACACGGGCTGGTAGGTTTGCGACTATTTTTCCCCGAGTATGCTGTATCTGCCGGAATGCTTGATTTTTCACCCCTGTTTTTTAAAGCGCAGGATGCGTTGGTGGAGGCTGGACTGGACCCAGAACAATTCTTGCAGCTACCTGGGGTGGCAGAGCAGTTGGCCACGTCTGGCGTACCAACCTATGCTTTCAAAGGAAAAGAAATTGTTGATTCCGTGCTGAGCCAAATGCACGGGCGCGGCGTGGCCAAGTCGTTTGGCGTGTATTCCTTTGCCGAGATGTTGGTGCAAATGCGCGAGCTGCTGCATCAGAAAGCGGGGGAGCGGCTGTTTATCAACGCCTATTGGCCATCGATCGATACCTTGAGCCATTATCATACCTGGCAAGGAACGGCCGTTTCTGCCGAACTGCGTGCCCTGTTTTTTCAGCTGCAAACCGAATTCTTTGAGGCCCTTACGGCCGAGGCACGACAAGACACCGCTTTCTTCATCGTTGCCGACCACGGTCAGGAGTTGACACCGGTGAGCCAACAAATCTTCCTGGGAGATCACCCCGAGCTGGAGAAGTTGCTGTTTATGCGTCCGACAGGGGAGCCGCGCGTGCTGTATCTTTATGCCCGGCACGGCTGCCAGCAGGCGGTGATTGACTATATCAACACGAATTTAGGTGAAGCAATGACGGCCGTCTCAACCCAGGACGCTTTAAAGGCGGGTCTCTTTGCACCAGATAACGTTGCTTCCAACGTGGCAGATCGATTGGGTGATGTGGTTGTGATCATGCGAGGCGGTTACGCTTTGTTTAGTGAAGCCGAACGTGCCTGGGCACCTAAAATGATTGGACGGCACGGTGGGATGACGCATGCTGAGATGCAGGTGCCCTGGCTCGGTTTTCACCTGGATCAATAATGTGTTTGCCGTGAGGGTTGATGAGTTGATTCGCTCTGACATGCTAATTGCATTGCCGCCTTGGCACTTAATAAGTGCAGCCCACAATGCTTGACAGGTATCCACAGTTTAGATAGCATCCGATTGTTACTCAATGAAGCGTATCGTTGGGTAAATCAGAATAAGCTATCCTACATGCATGACGAGGATGTTAGCCTGTGATTTGTTCAAGTAAATGCGGGCAAAGCAGCCCATTGATTCAAAGCACACCCTCGCCTTTACATATTATTTTCATCAGAAGCGAGTTTAGGAACAAGTGAGCGTCCGGATTGCTGGGGACGATGTGAGCACCTATGGAAACCAAAACAGTTCCACCTATTAAAGAGCGAAAGACATTAACCGACTACATGCGGGCCAACACCAAATTCATAATCGATCCCATTGTGACCCATTTGGCGCGGTACCGCTTTTCACCAGACGCACTTACCGTCACTGGTATGTTGGCCCACTTTCTATTTGCCTGGCTCATTGCTCAGGGCCACATGACCTGGGCAGGGGTAACGATGTTTTTCATTGCACCACTGGATGCGTTTGATGGTGCCCTGGCGCGGAAATTGGGTCGCAAGCAAGGCGGATTTGGCGCATTTCTAGATTCCACGCTGGATCGGCTGGCTGAGATAATTTTGTTTGGTGGGTTCATCCTGTTTTACATGAATCAAGAGAATGCGCTCATGCTTGGCGTGGCTTATTTGGCCATCACCGGATCGATTATGGTGAGCTATGCCCGGGCCCGGGCTGAAGCATTAGGTTACGACTGCAAAGTTGGCATTGCCAGCAGGGTAGAGCGCTATTTTGTGTTGATCAGCCTGCTGTTTTTGAATCTACCGCAGATTGCCCTCATTATTTTGGCAGTTGCTACCTACATTACATTGGGACAGCGTATGTATCACGTTTGGCAGCAGGCGTATCAAAGTCCTGAAGGTGTTGGAAGCGGTAATGACTAATGATGCCGAAGGGGGGAGTGAGCCAGACTTAAAGTTTTTACGTCCCCCAAGAATTGCCTGGCAGTGGGTCGTCATGGCCCTTTGGGTCGTGGCCTTGGCTGGATTATTTGCTTACCATTTGTGGACAGGCACCATGCCCCCAGCGACAGCATTTTCGCTGCTAGGCCTGCCGGTATATTGGTATGGCATTCTGATTGTGGGCGGCATTGCTTTAGGGGCGTCGTTTGTTTCCCGGTTGGCCTGGCAGCGCTGGCGCGAAGCCTTTTTGGCCGCTGTGCCAGCAGACGTGATGCATTTGCCAATAACGGCCGTTTCTCTGCCAGACGAAATCCAAGCCAAACTCAAGAAGCAGGGCCTCCATTCCGTCGGCGACCTGCTGCTGCTCTACGGTACAGATCCGCGCACGATTAACCTGAAAGCGAATGAGCGCAGTGAACTTCTGGCTGCCTTGATGGCCCAGCCAGAAGTTGAAGCGATCTGGCTGGCCGATGCCCCCTGGCGTATCTGGAACCCCGAAGCAGTGTGGAACGGCATCATTATTTGCCTGATTCTGGGGCTGATTGGGGCGCGGCTCTACCATGTGCTCACGCCATCACCGAGCATGGCGGCGCTGGGGATTGAGTCGCCGCTGGATTACTTTCAGAATCCGCAGATGTTGTTTAACTTGCGCAACGGTGGGCTGGGCATTTACGGCGGCTTGGCGGGGGGTGCGATCGGGCTGCTGCTGTTTACCCGACGCAGTCGGCTGCCGCTGCTGCCCTGGGCAGATATGGCGGTGGTGGGCGTGGCCCTGGGGCAAGCTTTTGGCCGTTGGGGCAACTTTCTAAATCAAGAACTATACGGCCGTCCTACCACACTCCCCTGGGCCATCACAATCGATCCCATCAATCGATTGCCTGCCTTTGCCGATTTTGGCTACTTTCACCCAGCCTTTTTGTACGAATCGCTGTGGAACTTCCTCACCTTTGGCTTGCTGATGCTGCTATGGCGACGGCGAAGCAGGTTGCTGGCGGGAGAGATGACGGCCGTATACCTGATCATGTATGCCATCGGCCGAATTCTGCTGGAAACGGTGCGTCTCGACAGCCGGGTTGTGTCGTTGGGCGGAGTCCAACTGCCCCTGGCCTGGGCCACACTGGTTTCCATTGTGGTGGCAATTGGTATGGCAGTTTGGATTGTCGTTCGCCGCTGGCGGATGAGGAAAACTATTCTGTAACGTAAAGCCGTTATTCCCCTCTCTGGCAAAACATTTGCAGGGCTGTTTTAAAGTCCGAGCACCAACTACCTGCACTAATGATGAAAATGATGAGTACAGACATCTTTTCCCAGTGAAAAAGATCTGTTTTCGTTTACAATGTCACAATCTCTTTGGCAACGGTGTTAAAGAGGTGGAGGGGGCACTGGTTGTAGACCAACACGGAGACCACAATGATTGAAGCAAATGGTTTGGGCAAAGTTTTTGAAGAATTCACGGCCGTGTACAATCTATCCCTAAACGTGCCGGATGGGCAGCTGCTGGCTTTGCTGGGGCCAAATGGTGCGGGTAAAACGACCACCGTGCGCATGTTGGGGGCTATTTTGCGTCCCACCAGCGGTTCGGCGCAGATTAACGGGCATGATGTGGTGCAGGCTGCCGACAAGGTCCGGCACAGCATTGGCATGTTGACTGAGCAGCCCGGTTTGTATTTACGCATGTCGGGCCTTGAATATTTGCTGTTTTACGGTCGTCTCTATGGCCTCAACGATGACGAAATTCGGCGGCGCGGCCTGAATTGGTTTGAACGCTTTGATATGGCCGGGCAGGCCGACCGGCGCCTGGGACATTACTCTAAGGGGATGCGGCAGAAGGTTGGGCTGATTCGCGCCATGCTGCACAATCCCAGCGTGCTGCTGCTGGATGAACCCACCTCGGCGATGGATCCGCACAGCGCCAAGCTGGTGCGCGATGCCATCCTGGAACTGCGCGACGACAAGCGCACCATTATTTTGTGTACCCACAATTTGGCCGAAGCGGAGCTGCTGGCCGACAGCATTGCCATCATCAAAAAAGGCACGATTGTGGCCCAGGGCAGTACGGCCGTTCTTAAGCAGCAGCTGCTCGGCAAGCCTCAACTGGAAGTGCGCCTCGATAGGCCATTGAACGGCGAAATCAGTGAAATCGAACAGTTGGTGACGATTGAAGCCGTAAGCGGCAACGTCATTC
>CBDUOF010000217.1:0-8920 GCA_965368765.1 uncultured Anaerolineae bacterium
ATAAATCGGCGGAAATATAGCTCGGTGAAGTAGCGCAGCGTGAGCCGTTCGTACCCTTGCATGAAGGGCGAGGCATCAAACGCCATTGTATTCCACACCAGGGCAATGGTTCCCCCGGCACGCAAGATGCGCCGAAATTCTGGCAGCGACTTTTCTTTGTCAAACCAGTGTGCCGCCTGCCCTGCCGTTACGAAATCCACTGAGTTATCTGGCAAGGTGGTTGCTTCTGCGGTACCGTTAACACTGGTAAACGTGGGAAAATCAGCCAAAAGCCGCTCACCCGCCTGGCGCATCTCCTGGTTGGGCTCGATGCCCACGACCGCGTTGCCATTCAGTAGAAAGAGTCGGGACAAAATGCCGGTGCCGGAGCCAATATCGGCAATAACGGCCGTTTCCCTCAGCCCACATTCCTCTTGCAAACAGGTCAGAACGGCCGTCGGGTAGCTGGGTCGGCACTTAACATAATTTTCTACTCGGTCGGCAAAACGGCGGGTGGGCTCAAGCGACATAAGTTTCTTTTTAATTAATCAACTGTTTTCAATAACTAACATTTTACCGTGGAACAAAAATCGATCCAAAAGACAGTTTTTGCCAAGGCAGTTTGCCTTAAACTTGGCAAAACCCAGCCACTAGGAGCGTTCAAATGGTAGACCAGATTCGCAGCGCCCATTTTCCGGCAACATTAGATGAGGATGTGACAGTAACAGCCGTTTCTCGCCAAACATTCTACAAAATCACCGCGCAACTTTACGGCGACATCTTCACCCCCCTCACCGATTTAGGTCTGTACCAGGAACCTACCCCCAGCAACACCCAGGCCAAAGAATTAGCTGAGCAAATTCATGCAGAATATTTTGTCTTTTACAGCAAAGTCAAAGAACCGATTGGCTTTTCTATGGGCAAAGTGGTGAATGGACAAACCTTTTTCATGGAGTGGAGCGGCATCTTGCCTGCTTATCAGCGACGGGGCTTATATTCTCATTTTTTAGAGGCGCTCATGCCCTACCTCCGGGCGTTGGGCATTGAGCGCGTTACCAGCAATCACATGGGCAACAATCGCCCGGTGCTCATTGCCAAGCTAAAAGCTGGTTTCATTATCACCGGCGTGACTTTAGATGAGCGACACGGCATGCTGGTTTGGCTGGCTCGCTTTCTAGAGCCCAACCGCGAACGTGGTTTTGAGCGGGCCTTTAGCCTGGGTCACTTTTGAGGGCAACAAAGGCGCCAGAATGCTTACTAATGTGGATTCCGCCCGCTGCATCGATATTGGCTTGCCATGCTTCCCGCAGCGCAGCAACGGCCGTTTCCGGCAAATCAATTCCTGGCTGGAGCATAGAAAACGCATAAGCCAGCAGGGGATCCACCTCGGTTACGTAGAGGCTGTCATCATACAGATACAGATCAACCGTAGCAAAATAAGGAGCTAGCAGCGAACGGCCGTTTTCCAAGCGAAAGGGAAGCTGCGCGTCTTCGCCACGCATGCGAAAGGAGGCAGATTTTTCTCGCAACGATGCGGGGATGAGTTCCGGCAGCTCACGCAGGTGATTGTTTCCGTTGGTGGCAGCAACAAAGCGGCCGTTGGGCTTAAGCACCCGTCGAATCTCAGACAAAGCCAATGCCAAATCGGGCACATGATAGAGCATATGGTTAGCCACCACGACGTCAAATGTCTCGTTGGCAAAATCCAGCGCCTGGATATTCGCCGGCTGAAAGGTGAAATGTGGGCCATTGGGGGCCAGAGCGGCTTCCGCCTCCGCCACCATCCCCGGTGACAAATCGGTCAAGGTAATGCTGCAGTCGGCGGGGATGCGTGCCACATTTTCTCGCCACAGCCAGCCCGGGCCACAGCCACATTCCAAAACGCGCATCCCCGGCTCTAACGCGAGCAAAGCAAACACCCACGGTTGCCACTGAGTCGTTGATGTACTAAATTGGCGATGCAGCGCGGCCCGCGCATCCAGATTACTGCTGGTGCGGTATTGATTCTTTTGCAAATAGTCGCTGTCCTGAAATAGACGCTTATTATCCATTCTGCCTCCATCCGAAATGCTCATTTAAAATGGCTATTTTCCCATTGCCTGTATCATATACACGCCCACTGTCGCCAAACCCCCGCGCTGCATTTGGGAACGTTGGTCGGGAATGGGGGGAACGTCAAGTTAAACGGCCGTTGCTCTTTTATACTATTATCAATGCAATAAACGAACCATCCGACCAGGATAAAAGATATGACCCTAAAACAATTGCGCTTATTTTTACTGATTTTACTCCTCAGCTTGCTGTCAGCCTGCAGCGGTGACGCCTTCACAGATCCCACGCCAATTCCACCACCACCGACCACCAGCGGCGCGGCAGCAACAGCCGTGCCCCAAACGACACCCAACCCAACGGCCGTTCCCACCAGCATCGCCGTTGAACCTACGCCCACGCTCAGCCCAACCGCGACAACCACCGTCATTGATCTGTCCCCTGGTGAGAGTGACCCACCCGTCCAGGTGATCAGTGGCCAGCCCTTTCCCGCCATTGGCCGAGACTTGCTCTTTTTAGCCGATGGAGCCTTTAAACAGTGGAACCACGCCACCGGGCAAATTGAAACGATCGTAGCCGGGGCAGACCCGGCTGAGCGCATCGGTGAACCAGACGGTCAGATCAGGCACTTTATTGGCGACATCACCAATTACAGCATGAGTGCCGACGGCAAGCGCGCCGCGGTTGCTCGCCTGTTAACCACCGAAACTATCACGCAAACCATTGCTGATGGCATAGAGTCGTCGCAACTTATAACCAGCAGTTATGAGCTGCTTTTTGTGGATATGATCAGCCGCGAGGTTTGGACTTTAGTTCCTAATATTAAATATTTAGCTGATATTCAGCTTTCCCCTGATGCACAGCAGTTGGCCATTGTTACCAGCACGGTTGTCACCAACTTAGACCCTTCCCTGGCATTTGAGGAACTCAGTGAAGAGTTGTATCTACTCCCTACTGGTGGCGGAAATCCTGGTAGTCTGCAGCAAGTTTATGTTTGCAGCGTGAATTGCGGCGACCTGGCCTGGCACGGTGAAAGCAACCTGCTGGCCTTTAGCGATGGCGTTGCATTGTGGCTTTATAACATTGCTGCCAATGCGCCAGAACAACTGTTGGAAAACCAATTTCCTACCCTGGATGCTACATCGAACGCTGATCCAGGCTTAATTCACTCGCCAATTGCTTGGGCGCGGAACGGCCGTTACCTACTCATCCAGCAGGGCACGTTAAATGACAACACCCGCCTCGTCCTGGATGTTCCCACTGGCACACTTTCTGCCGAGGCGGCAGCTCTGACACAGAAAACAGTGCCTGATACTGATTTTCTTTCAGAAGTGGGTTGGATGCCCGATGATCGACTGCTGGTGGTGCGTACCTCAACTGAACCGCAATCCCTCACGCCCATAGCCGAGCTATGGCTTTTTGATCTGGCCTCCGGGCAGTTGGTGCTGGATGAGTCTACGATTCTGTCCGAACATCCCCTCGGCGTGATGGGCAGTACTTATTTGGAAGACGGCCGTTTTGCCTTTGCCCTCGGCCTGCCACCCGGCACTTTCAACGTACCGCCCGTGGTCAAGGAAGCAGTCGGCACTTATTTGCTCACCTCATTTGCGGAAACGCCCGGCCGGGTCAACACACTTCCGCCAACAACCACCCCGCTGAGTGGCACAAAGGTTCTGTGGGCAAAAGATGGCAGCGGCGCACTGTTGGAGAAAGGCGCACTTTTCTTTTATGCACCCAGCAACGGCGATTATCTATATGAGATGACGGCCGTTCTTGGGCAAACCCCACACGCCTTCCAGTGGCAGCCTGAAATCATCCTCCCATAGCGCCTCCTTCCCGCCGTCGGCAAGCCACAGAAAGCCAGGTTATGGCTTAAGTCACAATAAGCTTTTCCTATTGTCGCCAGCTTATAACCTAGTGACATTAGGCTATAGCAGTTGCCAAAGGAATCCATTAAGCTACATTTGTTTACGTCAAAAATATTTATGGATTCTTTGCGCTTTCATCCTTGGCACAAAAAGCTGGCTGATTCAACCAACAACATTACATTCATAAATCTAAACTGGCATTTCGAGGGAAAACATGCCGCATTCGGTAAGAAAGCTTTTCAGTAGACCCCAATTTACAGATCCAGACAAAACGCGTGTTGCTCAATTAGTGTGGGCCATGACCCTCATCTTCTTTGTTGGGACGATTTTTGTGTGCATCCTTTTTGCCCATCTTATTCCAGAGAAGCGCTGGCTCTCTTTGACCATTTTCATTATTGTTTCTTGCCTTACCGCCGGATCGCTCTGGTTCTTAAGACAAAAGAACATTAGGGTCGCCAGTCATCTGTTTACAATTAACTTCCTCGTCGGACTGCTATTCAATGGCTACTTTTATGGTGGCATTCGCAGCATCAACGGGCCAGCCTTTATTATTCTGCTCATTATTTCTGGCTTGCTGTTGGGAACCAGCGTTCTGCGCAGCTACATTGGCATTTCCATTGCCGCATTGACAGGCTTATACTTTCTTGAGGTTACCGGAGTTGTTGAAAGTGCCAACATGGGCCCAATTCAACTCATTGATTTGGGCGTCAACGTTGCAGCCCTGGGCATTGCGGGTCTGCTTTTGCACACGGCCATTAGCAGCATCGATAAAGGATATTCGCTGCTTAGCAATGCGCTGCATACTCTGCAAAGTACGACAGTCTCTAAAACCTACGTTGACAATATTATTGCCTCAATGCAGGATATGCTTTTTGTAATCACCCCAGATACGCGCATTGAAAAGGTTAATCAGGCCGTCCTTAATCTGTTGGGCTATCAGGCAGAAGATTTACTTGGGCAGCCTTTGCAAATTGTGCTGGCTCCAGAAGAGCGGCTCTTGTGGCAGCGGCCAACAACGTTAGAGTCACCGCTCTTTGCCATGCGAGACAGGGAAGTGAGATTTCTAGCGAAGGATGGCCAGCTAATTTATACGGCCGTCTCCACAGCCATCATGCAAGAAGATAAAAGCGACCAGCCCGGCATTGTCTGCGTGGCCAACGACATCACCCAACGCAAGCAGTTCGAGACCAAGTTAAAAGCGGCCAAGGCAACCGCCGAAGATGCGGCCAAAGCGAAGTCAGAATTCTTGGCCAGCATGAGCCATGAAATCCGCACCCCGTTAAATGCCGTCATCGGCATGACCAGCCTGCTGCTCGATACGCCGCTCAGTGCAGAACAGGAAGATTACGTCACCACAGCCCGAAACAGTGGTGACGGCCTGCTCACCATCATTAATGACATCCTGGACTTTTCCAAAATTGATTCGGGGAAGTTGGAGTTAGAACAACAAGCTTTTATTTTGCGTGAATGTATTGAAGACGCCGTTGACCTGCTCGCGGCTCAGGCTACTGAAAAGAACCTTTACCTGAACACCTTCATTGAGCCAGATGTGCCCACGATCATAAAAAGTGATGTGACGCGCCTCCGTCAGATTCTGGTCAATTTGCTAGGCAACGCCGTTAAATTTACGTCCAACGGTGAAATTAACCTTTGGGTAGGCAATAAACAACACCAAGGCGAAACAAAACTCTTCTTTATGGTGCGCGATAGCGGCATTGGCATCCCGCTTGATCGAATGGGCCGCTTATTTGAACCGTTCCGCCAGGTTGATTCGTCAACCACGCGTAAATTTGGTGGCACTGGGCTGGGGTTGGCCATCAGCAAACATCTGGTTAATCTGATGGGCGGGGAAATCTGGGCTGAAAGTGAGCTGGGCCAGGGCAGCACCTTTTACTTTACCATTCAGGCACCGCCGCCTAGCCCAATTAAAGAAACGGCCGTATCCTCCAGCGAAATCACCGCGCCAAAATTTGCCGGCAAGCACGCTTTGATCTGCCACAAAAACCAAACAAGTCGCATCATTTTAAGTCGGCAGGTCTCGCAGTGGGGGCTCATGGTAACGTGTGCCAGCTCAGCGCAGGAACTGCACCACACACTCGCCACTCACGCCGCCTTCGATTTGATAGTGCTTGATTACGATATGCTGGATGATGCCCAGCCCGCGCCGGTTCAGACAATCAAAGCGCTCGCCCCAGCCAGTGCCCTGTTGTTTATGACGCCGCTGGGAAAACAGTGCACGATTGCAGACCACTTTCCCAAAGCCAAATGCTTTCATCGCCCCTATCATGCCGAGCAACTTTATCTTCAACTCTATGATATCTTTGTCAATGGGAAGGAAAACGGCCGTATTCAACCCGCACCACCCCCCAAATCAGCCTTCGACAACACATTGGGAACTGAGCATCCCCTACGCATCCTTCTGGCGGAAGATAACCTTATCAATCAGAAAGTTGCGCTGCGCATGCTAGAGCGGCTGGGCTACAGCGCCGATACAGCCGCCAACGGCTTGGAAGCCGTCCAGGCGCTCTCCCGTCAGCCATATGATCTCATTCTGATGGATATTCAAATGCCAGAGCTGGATGGAATTCAAGCCACGCAGCGAATCCGACGAGAATGGCTGCCTAACCTGCAGCCACGCATTGTAGCCATGACGGCCAATGCCCTGGTGGGTGACCGTGAGACTTATCTGGCCAGTGGCATGGATGATTACGTTAGCAAACCGGTCAAAGTGGAAGAGTTAACCCGGGTGTTGCGCCTTAGCCACCCACTCAAAACACGCTCGTAGGCCAGCAAACGCTTCATATCAGTGACGCGCTATTCAGGCGCTGGCTCACCCGGCTCAGGCTCAGTTGGTTGTGCTGCAACTTGTTGAGCCAACGCTTCAGCAGCCAAATAGGCCTCTTCCGTCAGAAAACGGCCGCCTGAAATTTCGTGGCTCACCATCTGATAGGCGGTATCCAGCTGCACCACCGTTTGTATTCGCCGGAAACAGCGGCTGTCTACAATTGTTTTGTGCCATTCATAGCCGCTCCCGGTGTTTTGCAGATCGTGCTGCTTATCAGCACGCACCCGCACCCGAGAACCACAATTATCACATTCCACGTAAAAATAAACGCCTTGCGTATCCACGTATTTTTTGGGCGAGTGATCACCACCGCCAAACAGCTTCTTCAAAAACCCCATGAGCTTTCTCCTTGTCCAGATAACGGTTTGCCCTTGGATCATTGCAAACCACATTTATCCGGTTACTTGCCCCAAACAATTGGCGCCTGCTTCTTGATTATAGCCTAACTTTACGAAGGGCAACGTGCCCCTTCACCATCCCTCTCAGACATGCTAAACTTATGTCATGTCTACAGAGCAATTTTGGCAAGAACTTCACAACGCAACCAATCCCACTGCCTATAAACCGCTGCGCAATCCCCACATCATTGTGTCACGGCTAGAAACGCCCACGGAGCCTTATTATGTCATCAAGGAACCGGAAACCAAATCCTACCTGCGGTTGGGTGAAGAGGATTATGCATTGTGGTGGCAGATGAACGGCCGTAAATCTGTCAAAGATCTCCTGTTTTACAGCCTCAAACGGTACAAATCATTGCCCATCGGTCACCTGACCGCCCTCATTGGCGAACTAAAAGAAGGTCACTTTCTTCAGGCGCCAAACACCAAAGTGTACGATCAGATCGCTGCCGAACTTGCCGCCCGTGCGCCAGCCAGCCGGGGGCAAAAGCTGCTGCAGCGCTTCTTGTACACAGAGCTGGCCATCTCCGGCCTGGACGACTTTTTTAAACCGCTCTACCAACGGCTTAAGCCGCTCTTTTGGCCGCTTGGCCAAACCCTACTTTTCTTATTGGTTCTCATTGGCGGGTTTTTCTACGGCGTCAGCTATTTTAGAGGCACCTACAACATCACCGGCAGCGGCCTGGGCTTTGTGACGCTGCTGATAGCAAATTTACTGGTGATTGGGCTGCATGAGCTGGCCCATGGGCTAATGACCAAACACGTCGGGCGCAATCTGGATCGGGGTGGCTTTTTACTTTATTGGGGCTTCCCTGCCTTTTTTGTTGATACCCGCGACACCTGGCTTTCACCAAGGCTGGATCGCATTAAAGTTTCCTGGGCGGGGCCATACTCCGGGTTAATCCTAGGTGGGCTCGTTGGCCTGGTTTTGACGGCCGTTTCTGCCTTTTCCCCCGCCGCCTTCCACGAATCATTGCTCGCTACCTTCCTCTTCCAAATTGGCTTCCTTGCCTACCTCAGCGTCTTCGTCAACCTCAATCCGCTGCTGGAGCTAGACGGCTACTTTATGATGATGGATTGGCTAGAAATGCCCGGCCTGCGTGACCGCGCCTTCAACTTTTTGCGCCATGAAGCATGGCCCAGGCTGCGCACCGCTGGCACACCCGGCAAATTTTGGCGCGAACTGTCGCGCGCCGAACGCATCTTTACCTTATTTGGCGTGATGGCGGTCATCTATTCCATTTTTGCGCTCTGGCTGGCTGTCATCTTTTGGCAAGGTTACTTAAGCGATTTTTTCTCTGGCCTCTGGAACGATGGACAGTGGTGGGGCAAACTGGTGGTTGGGCTGCTTACGGCCGTTCTCATTCTCCCTGCTCTCTACTATTTAGGGCTCTACGGCTGGAGCCGCATCCAGGCTGGGCTGGAATGGCTGTCTCGTCGGCAGCTTCTGGCACGCAGCGACGTGCTGGCTTTGCTGCTTGGTTTACCCATCCTACTTGGGCTCCCCTTGCTCCAGTTTGCCCGCAACAGCGTCAATGCCGCCCAGCAAGATGTGTGGCAAGGCATCTTTCTGTGGCTGCTGCACATCGCCGCGGCTGCTGCGTTGATCGGGGTGGCTCGGCAGCTGCCTGGCTCACGGTTCCAATGGGCACTCTGGGGCTTAACGGCCGTTCCACTCACCCTTGCCCTTGCCTGGATTAGCGGCCCCAACCTCTTTGCCCGCGACTTAGCCCTCATCGCCACCGCTGCCGCCATCTTGGCAGCAGGCTGTGTCGCCTGGT
>CBDUOF010000218.1:0-8864 GCA_965368765.1 uncultured Anaerolineae bacterium
AGGTGTTAACGTGAGCGTTGGCAGCGGCGTTGGCGTCAAGGTTGGTGGCACTTCGGGATCAAGTTCCGTCACCTCGATGACGGTCAGGGTCAACGCCACGCTTTCCAAAATGCCGTCATCCTTCAACGTGGCGCCTATTGCGGTTTGCAAATCTTCTACCACATGATGCGGAATTGGCGCGGTCGAGCGAGCCGTAATATCAAGCGTTAACAAATCTCCTTCAAACTGAATTGTCGGTGGTTCGTCCAGAGAAGCGCCTGCCAATTCGTCCAACTTTTCCTCAACCACCTCACTGATGCGGCTGATCCGCGCCCGTCCCTGTGCCAATTGATAGGTAAAGCCCACAATGAGGGCAGAAACAATGGCCAACGAAACAATGGCCACGCGCACGCTGCGCGCCTGCACGGCACGGCGAGATTTTTGAGCGGCGGTAGGGCGAAAGCCCAAAATCAGAAACATCAAAGCCGTTGCCGAGCTTATCGAGACAAAGTTGGCGGTAAAGAGCAACATGGCCCCAAAGGCCTGGCCATAACGACCTGCCGTTAAGGAAATGCCAACCGTGGCCAATGGGGGAACCAACGCTGCGGCAATGGCCACACCAGGCAGCGCGCCTGCAGCATCTGAACGGCTCAATGCGTACGCCCCGGCTAAGCCCGAAAACAGGGCAATGGCCAGGTCGATCAGGGTCGGCTGGGTGCGGGCCAGCAGTTCCGAGGTTGCTGGCTGGTTGATGCTTAGCAATCCGGCCACCGCTCCCACCGCGATTGCCAGCACGACCCCTCTAAGCACCGCACCGATTGAGAGGCGGATGAAGCGAACGTCACCCAAAACCACGGCCAGCCCTGTCCCCACCATCGGAGACATGAGTGGAGCAACCAGCATGGCGCCAATCACCACCGCCGGGCTGTTAATGATTAAGCCCAGCGCTGCGATAATTGTGGCGAGGGAAATGAGAATGAAAAAATCCAGGTCAGGGCGGGCGCTGCGCCGAATTCGGATATATGCTTCGGTTCGATCTTTGAGGTTCATGCGCGGCAAAAATTGTCGGGTTTGCCAAACGAAATTATTCCACCTGTTCCCCAGGCGGCTGCGTGGCTGCCGTACAATGACGACTGGCGTATGGCTTTGGCGCACCACCGCAGCAGGGATATCGCCAAATAAAACTTTGTTGATGGAGCTTTCCTGACTGGCGCCTATCATCACAAGGTCACAGTCTTCACGAGCCAGCTCCGTAATGCCGGTGATCACAGAGTCGGCTGTAATGACTTTGGTCTCAATTTTATCTCCCGCATCTACAAATTGCATGAGCTGGCGCAGCCGAGCATGGCCGAGCGCTTGTTCATTCTGCAGATGTTCGGGAGCGATGTAAACGGCCGTTACCTTCACCTGATTTGTCAGGGGCAGCAAAAAGGTAAGGGCATGGGCAGTGTTTGGACCGCCAGAGGTGGGCACGATGATATGGCTCAGTTTCGCTGGCCTGGAAACGGCCGTTTCCCCAACGACCGCGGCCGTATCGCCACGAATAGCGGCCACGGCGCCTGAAACCCGATTGAGATTCAGCGCAACGGGACTATCCATGTGGGCTACCAGCAAATCAATTCCTGCGTCAGCAACAAATCCGCTCAACGCATTATCAAGGTTAGCGGCAGTCATAATCAAAATATCAACATCGTCGGCATCCTCTGCCGATAAGCTTTTACTGATTTTATCTACCTGGGCACGTGCGGCCGTTTGCGAAGCGGGGTTCACATTGGTGAGAAAAATTCCAGCAACGAGCTGCCCGCTGTTGGCCTGTGCTAGCGCCAAAGCGAGTTGCCAGGCACGCCCAAGCCCTTCCTCTGGGGTAAGGAGAACGAGGGTGCGCCACAAGTTGCCTTCGGGAATCTGGCCGTTGATGATTTGCATGAGGCGTAAGTATAGCAAACGACCTGAAGTTTATAAAAGGTTTGATGGTCAGCAGATTGAAATGATAACCATGACCTGCTTATAGTGAACGTCCTCCCCAATGCCAAGCATGTTGAGGGTCAATTCGTCAGCAAGGTTTGGTCGAACGGCCGTTTAACAATTCAGACGCTCAAAGGCACCTGCATCCGGGTAAAGGTGTGGCAAAATTTGCTATTTGGCTTCTTTTCTGGCGGGTTTTTATGCTATAATCTGACTATCAGGTTGCAGGAGCAATAATTATGAAACGATTTGAATTGGAAGAAGAAGAACGGAAAGTCTTAAAGACGCTGGCCAAACGGGGGGCGATGAGCCCAAGCGAGGTCGCGGCAGAGACATGGACATTGCCCGGCAAGACATTGTCGGTGCTGCGTGACCTATCCAACGCCGGATTTGTGCTGCTGCGTAACGATACCCAAAGCCCTGATGGCATGTTGGTGGCTATCACCAGCGAAGCAAGAGTGTATCTAAATGGCAGCCTTGTCTAATTTGAACCGCTTGGGCCACTTGCACAGTTAATCTCAGCCACGCAATGTGCGATTTTTAACGACAGACGCGAGGGTTTTCTTTTCTGCTGCACCATTCCCCCCATCCACCTGGATTTCACACATGGCTTTTACTCCGAATGAAATAACGTTTGGTCAACGCACTCCAATTACGCGCCGCACGAAAACGGCCGTGTTCTTCACGGCCGTCATCCTCCTTATTCTCATTGTCATTATTGTGTTCCCAATCACCGCAACGTCGCCCGCCTGGATGCAGCCACTGCAAGACAACGTCTATGGCTTAAGTGCCCGCCTGGCACGGTACGTGCTGGTAGGCTTGCTCGGCGCAACGGTTGCCATTGCCGAACTGGTTTCCACTTTCCAAACGTACCCGCGCGAAGCCTTGCGCACCCGCTGGGCCTGGATATTGATTCTCGTTAATGTTGTGGCGGCGATCATTGCCCTGGTGGTGGTGCGCGTCACCATGACTTCGATGAACTCGGCGTTACAGATATTGAGCGTCGGCGTAGGTTTCCAGGCCATAATCCGCACCCGGTTTGTCTTGGCCAAGCGCCTGGGCGATGATGGCGAAGAAGGGGAGGTTGCGCTCAATTTGGGGTGGCTCTATGACCAGTTCCAAAACCTGGCTCGGACTCAAATCGATCTGGAATTGATGAACAATCGGCGAACGGCCGTAACCCGCCTACTCGATTATTATCCCTCGATGGCTGAACTGTACGATATTGCCTGGTACACCATCACGGCACGGGCCACGCTGACGCGGGAACAAGAAAACCAGCGCAAAAGCGATCTGGAAAAGCTGCTGGATCCCAAAGCGCCAGAAAATTTTGCGAAATCGAGCATTGCGCTCATGATTCTGGAAAATGGCGGTCAGCCCTACGTCGAACTGCTGCTCACGCAGGCAATGGCAGGGCTCAATCCAGAAGTGTTGGCCATGGCCAAACCAATCAGCACCGATAAGCTCATCTGGAAGCTGGTGAATAATTATACCCTCGATGAATTGGTGGCCCTTTCCAGAACATTAACCGACTCAGAAACGGTATTGAGCTATGTTGCCGAAGCTGCCCAGCCCGACCCCAACGTCAACACGGCCAATCAAAAGGCGACTATCGCCCACTTCCTCTTGCAGCAAATTGGGCCAGAACCACTGCATGAGGCTCTGGCGGAAGAGCGAAATGGCTCGGCAAAAAGTGAAGCGTAAGCAGTGATAAGAACTGACACCCGTTTTGCTTTTCACTGGCGACTACTGTTTATGGTTGCCCTGCTGCTCCTGGTAGCCTGTGGCGCAACCACGGAGCAAACGGCCGTTCCCGATGGCGTGTCGCCGCTGCAAATTACACGAATGAGTGGCCATACGGCCGTTGGCACACCGCGCATCGTTTTTGGCCTGTTTGATGGGCCCAGCCCGGTAGCCGATGCCCAAAGCGTTTCGCTGAGCGTGCGAGCGGTGGGCGAAGAAGCTGCCGAGTCCGTCTGGCAAGGGGTGGCGGAGAATTACAGCGATTATGAGGTCCCGTACTGGGTGGCTTATCCCACGTTGCCCAGCCCGGGGTTTTGGGGCGTTACCGCAGAGGTGGTTTTAAGGGACGGCCGTACCGTCACCAGCCAATTCACCATTGATGCCCATGCAGAAGGCGAAGGTGTCCCCATTGGCGCATTGGCGCCTCTCAGCCAGAACCGCACCCTGGCCACTGAACCCGACTTGAGCAAGCTCAGCTCTGGCAACAATCCCGACCCGAGGTTTTACGAACTAACCGTGGCAGATGCCGTCGCAAGCGGCAAGCCGACCGTGGTTGGCTTCATCACGCCCGGCTTGTGCGAGACAAAGTGGTGTGCCCCGGTGCTAAATACCGTCGCAACGGTGCGAGATTCGGTTGGTGATGCGGCAAACTTTATCCACATTGAGGTGTATCAGGATTTTCAGACATTGACCCATGTGCCGGAAATGGCCGAATGGGGTTTGGTAACAGAACCATTCATTTTTGTGCTGGATGGCGACGGGCGGGTAACTGCCAGGTTGGCAGGTCCGGTTTCCCCCCGTGAGCTCAGGCAAGCCCTGGATGACGTCCTGCCATGAGCCGGACCTGGTTGATTTTGGGTCTGATTCTGCTGGTGACGGCCGTTTCCCCCCACCCGCTTCTTGCCCACGCCGAACTCATAGACGCATTGCCCTCCCCTGGAAGCTCAGTAAGAACACTGCAAGAAATAAAGCTTGTATTTAGCGAACCCATTACCAACAACAGCCACATAGAGCTGCAGCAAGATTTTGTCTCGGTGGCAGCCTTGGAGCCAACGGTTGACGCCACTGATAGCACTGTTTTGCGGACGGCCGTTCCGCCTTTGCCGGATGGCGTGTATACGGTGCAATGGTCAGTCAGCAGCGGGGATGGTCATCTGGTCAGCGGGAGCTACAGTCTGGGGATCAGCCGCACTGCGCCAGCGCAAACACCCTGGTATTTGCGCAGTTGGGCATTTGCGGGATTGCTGGTGGGCAGCGTTGGCGCCACCATCATAATTTTGCGACACTGGCGTTCCACAGCAGGCTCTGAGAAAGTACAGCTAACTAAAAGAGCGAGTCAAGGGAAACGCGTGTCGCGCAAACCGGGCAGCTAAACCAGCCTTGCTCCCATTCCGCCTCGTCCAACTCAATTTCACTGTCACAGCTGGGACAGACAACGATATTGTCATCCTCTACCGCCTCAGCCACATCCAGGAGCAGGCGCGCTTCTTCAAGAAACTGAGCCGGCACCTTGACATAGGCAGTGCCCAATGGTCCGCCACTAAAGCCGAATGCCTTCCCGGCACTTTCTTGAATGGCCTGCGCTGGAATTTTGGCAGCTTGTAGACGCTGTACCAAGAGTTCAGCCACGGTGAATCCGTTGGTTTCTGTTACTGTGGCCCACGTTGTTTCTGCCATTTGATTCTCCTTTTGCAACAAATCTGAATTGGGGATGACCATCCGCAAATAAGGTAGTGGAATCACCGGACAGTTTTTGAGACGTTGAAAAATAGTATAGTTTAATGGGGAAACGGCCGTCAACAATTTCCGGTTCTGGCTGGGGTCACGCAGCACTGAGCTTCGAGGGCCAACGCCGCCGGCTTGCAATCAGAACAGTTCTAACCTTTTTGGCCCTGCATTCTTCTCAATTAAATGTTGAACCTGTCCTAATGGCCGATGTGCCCCTGGCATGTTTTTGCTTAAATGGGTATCAACCTATCTTCCCACACAGTTGACAGTCGCCCAAAACGTAAGCGGCTGTCAACTTTGGTTTATGGAACCAACCCTATGAAACTGTTTTTGGCAACGCAACATGGCGTTTGGCAGGCTCACAACGCGGGGGGATCCTGGCAGACGGAGAAATGTGGACTAAACGGCCGTATCGTCACCAGTATCATCGCCCGTGAAGGAGTGATTTTGGCCGGAACCACCGACGGCATCTTTCGCTCCGATGATTTTGGCACAACCTGGTATGAGCAAAGTCACGGCCTGACAGAGCGGCATGTGCGTTGGCTGGCCTTTCACCCGGGAATTTCTGACCTGGAGTTTGCTGGAACTGAACCCGCCGCTATCTTCGTCTCAAACGACGGCGGCGAAAATTGGGAAGAGCGGCCTGAAGTGGCTGAAATGCGTGATGACTTTGGCTGGTGGTTGCCCTACTCCCCAGAAGCAGGCTGCGTTCGCGGCTTTGCTTTTTATGAGCAGCATATTTTTGCAGCGGTAGAGATGGGCGGGTTGCTCTGTTCGGATGATGGCGGCGACTCTTGGCAGCTTGTGCCAGGCAGCAACGGTCAGCCAACATTCGGCTCGCCACCAACCAGTTTAATCCACCCGGATGTCCATTCGATCGAAGTGCATCCTGCAAATCACAATTGGTTGTATGCCTCCACAGGTGGTGGGTTTTACAGCTCGCGTAACGGGGGCAGCAGTTGGCAGGCGCTTTACCTAAACTGCTACGTGCGCGCCGTTTGGCTCAATCCAGAAAACAGTGCAGAAATGGTTTTGGGGCCAGCAGAAAACGCGTCAGGGCGAAACGGCCGTATCGAACACACAACGGATGGTGGGCAAACCTGGCAATCGCTCACGCCTCCACAAAGTCGCAATATGGTGGAGCGATTCAGCCAAATCGGCCACAATCTTTTCGCCGTTATGTCAAATGGCGAACTGTGGCACAGTCCGCTACCCGAGCAAAATTGGCAAACTGTTTTGTCCATGTCCGCCAAAATCAATGCCTTGTGCCAAATGCACTAACCCATAGCCCGCGCGAACCTCTTTATTGCGTATGTTCCAGCAGACTCGGAGGAAATAGCACTGTGTCAATGGCATGAATGATGCCGTTGGTCGCATCAATGTCGCCATCCACTATAGTGGCGCCACCAATTTGCACGACGTCTCCAGTCGTCTCCACGGTGAGCTTCTCAAAACCACGACCAAAACCACTCCCGCCAATCGGGACATGGGTAGAAATTTCGCCCAATTCAGCCATGTCGGCCACCGTAAGATCGGTGCCTTGCGGCCAGCCATCTGGCGAAAGAAAATGAAAAGCGATGGCAAATGCCAATCCGTCTGGATCACTCTCCAAATAAGCTGCCACCTCTGCAGGAATATTGGCAAATGCTTCATCCGTTGGGGCCAACACGGCATCGGCCGGTTCACCAAAGCGCAGTGGCCCCATCATGTCTGTGCCTTCGATATAGGAAACAAAGGTTGTAAAACGGCCGTCTGCCTGCAACACGCCCCACATACTTTTGTCTGGCCCAGTTTCTGGCGGCAGCAGCAGCGAATCAATCACATAAAGCATCCCATTGCTGGCGAGTCGCGCCTCAGAAATTAAGGGCACATATCCCACCTTCAACGCCTCCCCTTCATCCTGGGAAATCAACAGGGGCGCACCAACCAGCGTCACCACGGACCCCGCTGCGGCGAGCTCCGCTTCAGAAAAGGTCCCATCTACCACATGATGGTCCATAATTTCGCCCAGCAGTGCGGGATCCATCTGGCTGACGATCAACCCCGCTTCGGAGAAGGCCACGTTAGACGGAGCAAAAACGGTGAACGGTCCGCTATTTTGCAAATCATCTGTTAATCCTGCATTGTTCAGGCCGCTGGTGAAGAATACCAAGTTGGGGTCTGCCGACAACAGCTCAACCAGAGTGGGCAGGGCAGGATCTATTGTTGGCAGCGGTGCCAAAACATCGTTGCTGGTAGCCGGGGGCGTGCTGTTGCAGGCCATCAAACCAGCGAGCAGGGTTAGTAAAATGAAGCTCAGAATGGGTTTAGACATAGCGTTGCTTATCTCCTAAAAATTTGAGTTTGCGCGCGTGGCACACTTGCAGTCTGCCACGATTATTAGACGATTGACACCGATGCGCCTTTGATTTTTTACCAATCGCTGGCCTGGAAAACGGCCGTTAACATCGCCGCCCGCTCTGCTTCTGTCATGTTACGAGGACAACAATAATTTTCTATCAACCCTGTCCACAGCTGAACGGTAAGCAAACGGCCGTCGTAGAAAACATAGGTATCCACAAAACTTTGCCGGGTGCCCAGCTGATCCATCTGGTCAAAAAAGAGGTTGCCCAATCCGTAGTGGATAAACGCCCCATCGGCAAAAGCAAACCCTTGGGCATGATGTGCCTGACTGCCGGAAACGGCCGTTGCTCCAGCCTGGGCCAATTCTGCAAAATCTATCCGCTGCTGCGCTGTGGCGGCATAATGGTAAAACTCATTGTATTGCAGCGTCGCGATCACCAGGAATCCCGCATCAGCCAATTCCGTAATTTGGGCGGCAAAGTTATCATCACAGGGGCGCGAACCTGGCCTGGCCTCGCCTGCCCAGGCGTAAGCTGGCCCAACAGGATTGCACCCCACGAAGGCGATTTGGTTGCCATTGTGCTCAAATATGGCTGGCTGCCGAGCCGCTTCGGCGTCGACGCCACCGCCAAAAACTGCCATCCCGGCCGCTTCGTACAGACGAAGTGAGTTCAGCAAAGCGTCGGTGCCCCAATCGTTTATATGGTTGCCGGTCAGCTCCACCACATCGATGCCCAAAAATTCCAGCAGTTCGAAGTAGCTTTCGCGCGAGCAAAACGTTGTGCCGCCAATAGGGCTGGGGTAAGGGCAATCGACGGCAAAGGAAACTTCATTGCTCACATGGGCAATGTCGACAGCTTGCAACAGAGGTGCAACCGCCTGCCCTGGCGCCAGAATACCGCCAATCTCCATCTGAAATGCGGTGGCGCGGGTCAGAGCAGTGACGCCGCTCAGGGCAACGCGCGTCAGCTTAGTGGCGTCCCAATTGCTGGCGGGGCCCGCCCAAACCTCCAGAAATTGGGCAACGGCCGTTTCTTCCCCCGCCACAGATACCGTCAGCGTCAAAGGATAGGCTGAAGGAGCAAAATCAGGCGTCAGCGGTGACA